>CALANQ010000482.1 GCA_937926025.1 uncultured Acidimicrobiales bacterium | reverse complement strand
GGTTGGCCAGGGTCCAGGCCAGGGCGGCGAACAGGTTGGACTGGGAGCCGAGGTGCAGGACGATGACGTCCCGGGCGACCAGCCGGTCCCGTCGGGCGCGGTCGTCGATGTCGGCGAACGAGTCGTCGATCTGGTCGAGGAAGTCGCCGGGCCGGTCGTCGGCGTTCCGGCGCCGCTCGGCGAGGATGCCCGCGATGATCCGCTCCACCTCGGCCATCGCCGCCCGCTCCCGGCGCTTCCTGGTGGCGACGGTGACGGTGGTGCGCAGCGGGTGGACGAACGACTCCGACGTGTCGAGCCGGTCGAGGGCCGCGATGAGCGGGTCGATCGCCGGCGGCGACGCCGCCTCGGACCCGGCCCACGATGCCAGCCCCAGCCGGTGGCCGATGCGCCGGCACTCGTCGAACAGGTCAAACGTGCCGGTGCTGCCGAGCGCCGCGACCTCGGCGGCCATGGCGTCGTCGAGGTTGCGCAGGTACCCCTCGACCTTCTGGTTGCCGAAGAGCGCGTGCGGCGGGTTGCGGATCTCCGAGAACAGCTCCTCGGGCACCTTGGTGGTGACCATCGTGTAGGTGGCCAGCCCGAACGAGGCGTCGCGCTCGGCGACCTCGTAGAGCGAGGCCACCCCGACGGGTCCGAACACGCAGAAGAAGCGGTGGCCCAGGGCGTCGACCGCGAACGTGTCGCCCAGTCGCTCGCGCTGGCGGACGAACCACCCGGTCGGGCTCCACAACATGCCCGGTGCCGCGCCCACCCACGGCACCCGGGCGCGCGCCCGAGGCGGCATCGGCGAGACGTCGGGGAGCGGAGCCGGGCGCATCGGACCCATGGCTACTGCACCCGGGCGGCGTACTCCGCGGTGGTCCGCACCTGGGTGATGCGGTCCCGCAGCGGCACCGGCGTGGCCAGCTCGCCCGCGGTGGGCGCCCGGCCGAGCATCCCCGCGATCACGAGGAACCCGTTCACCTGGTCGGCGGTGCGACGCCGGTACTCGGTCGACTCGGAGAACTGGACCATGAGGTTGCCGCGGGTGATGGTCCGGGCCCGCAGCCGGCCGGTCCAGTAGGCCAGGCCGCTGGGATCGGGGGGGCGGCCCAGGACGTGGGTGTAGATGCGGCGGACGACCCCCTCGTCGTCGAGCCCGCCGGTCCTCCGGGTGAACTCGCTGGACGTGGCGAACTGCTGGGAGATGGTGCCGAGCCGGACACCGAGCCGGTGGCGGTCCGTCCAGTAGCGCACCCCGCCGAGGTCCGGGATGCGGCCGAAGTACGCCCAGTACAGGCGGGCGACGGGCGCCACGTGCGGCTCGTACCACCCGCTGTGCAGCAGCAGCTCGGTGTAGGCGTCGGGGTCGGCGTCGCCGGCGGCCAGCGTGCGAACCGAGGACGTGCGCGCCTGCAGGGTGAACGTCGGGCCCTGGAAGTCCGCCTGCTGCTGGGCGGCGAAGCCCTCCCACGTGGCGAACGGGGCGGGCACCGCGGCCGGGCCGGTGATCAGCCGGCGGGCGACGCTGCCGTTCACGAAGTTGCTGTCGACGTGCATGGTCACGCCGCCGTGCGTCTCGTCGTGGCCGCCCCGGTACTGCTTGATGCGGCGATCGACCCAGTGCGTCGGGTCCACCACCTCCTCGTCATCGCTGCGGATCCCGTTCCAGCGGGCGATCCACAGGTCGTCGGGGCGGTTCGGCGAGCCGGGCGGGTACTGCTGCGCGACCTGGGCGATGGGGGACAGGGCGCTGCCGTAGAACCCGGCCCGGTAGCCCTGGCGGTGGAGCTCCGCCACCCACCCGTCGAGGTAGCGGAACACCGCTTGATCGCAGCTGGCCTCGGGCGGGTACGGCTCCATGTCGAGGTAGACGGGCGACCCCGGACCCATCCCGAGCCCGCGCATGATGGTGGCCGCGTCGCGGCCGGCGGCGACGCCCTGGCTGGTGGCCGAACCGGGCGTGATGGTCACGCCCGGCCGCCAGCTGCACCACGACTGCCGGCCCATGTAGATCGGCAGGATCGACCAGCCGGCGTCGAGCTGGGCGTCGACCCAACCCGGGGTCAGGTGCCGGTGGTCGCAGCCCCGGTTGACGCCGCCGATGTAGACGCCGACCGCGGTGAACACCGAGTCCGACGCCCACGCCCGCATGGTGGCGTCGCTCGGCGTGGTGCAGATGTCGAAGCCGTCCTGCGTGGTGGCCGCCGACGGCGGCGGGGCGGCGTGGGCCGACACGGCCGCGAGGGTGCCGAGGGCGATGATCGACGCGGCGATCGCCGTCCTCGTCCGCCCCATGAGGAGGCCGCTACGCCGTGATCCCGAAGTCGATGGGGATCACGGTACCGCTGATGGCCGCCGCCTCGTCCGAGCTGAGGAAGGCGATCAGGGCGGCGGGCTCGGTGGCCTGCATCATCTTGTAGCCCGGCGCCGCCGTCTTCTTGATGAGCTCGAAGTCGATGCCGTCGGGGAACGTGACCGCGCTGGTCATGTTGGTCTCGACGCCACCGGGGGCCACGGCGTTGGAGCGGATGCCCAGCTTCTGGTACTCCCACGCGATCGCCCGGCTCAGCATGGCCACGCCTCCCTTCGAGGCGGCGTACCCGGGCATGTAGGCCTGGCCGAACACGCCGGCGGACGAGGCGACCGTCGTGATGGCACCGCCGCCGTTGGCCAGCATCGACGGGATGACGGCCCGGGCCATCAGGAACGGGCCCTTCAGGTTGACGGCCACCTGCAGGTCGAAGTCCTCCACGCTGGACTCGTGGAAGACGCCGAAGCGCAGCACGCCGGCCACGTTGGCCAGGATCCGCGTCGGCCCGAAGTCCCCCTCCACCAGGTCGACCGCGGCCCGGACGCTGTCGGGATCGCTGACGTCCACGGTGGTGGCCACGGCCTGGCCGCCGGCCGCCAGGATCTCGGCGGCGGTCTCGTGCACGGACTCGGCCATGTCGAGGCAGCCGACCGCGGCGCCGTCGGCCGCCAGGCGCAGGGCGGTGGCCTTGCCGATGCCGGAAGCGGCCCCGGTCACGAGTGCGGTGCGGCCGTCGAAGCGAGAGGGAGTCGTCATGGCCCGGGACCCTACGACGAAAACGAGAACACGTTCTCGTTCTGCGGCGTGAGGAGGGCCTCTCCGTTCTCGTCGCGATCCGACAGCCTGGGGCTGTCGTTCGTCGGCAAGAACCGAGCGAGCGGGGAACTCGTCGCGATCGAGCAGCCTGAGCCTGTCGTTCCTGCACGAGATCGATCGTTCCTGCACGAGAACGGGGGCGGGTCCGAGGGAGGTGGCGTGGGAGCATCGGGGGATGGCTGACGACGACCTGCCGGTGTCCCGCGGGGTGCGCATCCCCCGACGGGAGCTCGTGGTGTCGTTCTCCGCGTCCGGAGGGCCGGGCGGCCAGCACGCCAACAAGACGGCCACCCGGGTGGAGCTGGTCTACGACGTGGAGCACTCCACGGCGCTGCTCCCGGTCCAGCGGGAGCGGGTGATGGGCAAGCTCGGCCCGGTGGTGCGGATCGTCGTCGACGACGAGCGCAGCCAGCTGCGGAACCGGGCCATCGCCGAGGAGCGCCTCGTCGCCCGCCTCAGCGCCGCGCTCCACGTGGAGGCGCCCCGCCGCAAGACCAAGCCGTCGAGGGGCGCCAAGGAGCGTCGCCTCCAGGGCAAGAAGCAGCGCTCCGAGACCAAGGCCAACCGCCGCAAGCCCCGCTACGACGCCTGATACGCCGGGAGCGCGTGTGGTCAGGCGGGTGGGGTGGGGATGGGGCTCCGGCTGGTCCAGGCGAGGCGGGTGAGGACGATGACGGCGGCGGCGAGCAGCGCGACGAAGTAGCCGATGAGGGCGGCGTCGCTGATCGCCCAGCCGTAGGCGCCCCAGGTGACGGCGTCGACGATGGCGACCCACCAGGTGGCGGGGGCGATGCCGGAGAGGTCGTGCTCCCGCAGGACCCGGCGCACCTGGGGGCCGGTGGTGACCAGCACCGTGCCGGCCAGGGCCAGGCCGAGGACTCCGAGCGCGGCGGCGATGAGCAGCACGGCGACGAAGCCGGCCACCGACACCAGGTCCCGCTTGGTGACGTGGCGGCGCAGGAGCAGGGCCTGCCACGTGCAGGGCACCAGGGCCAGCACCGACACGCCCCACACGACCGGGTAGCGGTGGAGGGCGCCGTAGGTGATCCAGGCCACCGCGGAGACCACCGCGTTGAGGGCGGCGGAGGGCGACACGCCGGTGGTCACCCTCGAACGCGCCAGGCGCATCGGCTGCGGGAGCAGCCGGATCAGGAACACCACGGAGGCGACGATGGCGAGGATCCGGTCGATGGGCACGGCGGGCGAAGCTACGACGCGCCCGATGTCCGCTTCCACGCAGGTCAGGCGGTCGTTCGGCACACCTTCCCGGGGTCGGGCGGCGACCGATCGGCACCCCCGTCCGGGGTCGGTCGGCCGGCCGAATCGCGATCTGGTCGAGGGCTCCGGGAGCGAGGTTCGAGGGGCGTGTTCACGCTTCGGGCCGATCGGACCCCTGGAGGGTGGTGCAGGATGCGACGGTGGCGATGGAGGCGGACGGGATGACCGACGCCGGCGGCGCCTGGGCCGACGCGGTGCGGGCGGCGTACGACCAGATCCACGATCGGCTGTGGCGGGCGGTCCTGGCGTGGTCGGGGTCGGTCGACGTGGCCGACGAGGCGGTGGCCGAGGCGTTCGCCCAGCTGCTGCGGCGAGGCGACGAGGTCCGGGATCCGGAGGCGTGGGCGTGGCGGGCGACGTTGGTCAGCGACTCGCGCAGCACCGCGACGAGGTCCTCCGTGATCGGGTCGGGGAGCGCGTCGAGCAGGCCGGAGAACCGCAGGGCGGGCGGGGTGGGCAGACAGGCGGTGGTGTCGGTGACGACCTGCATGAGCCGGCCGCGGACGGTGTCGCGGGTCATCGGCG
>CALANQ010000481.1 GCA_937926025.1 uncultured Acidimicrobiales bacterium | reverse complement strand
GAACAGCGGCCCGGCCAGCACGGCCAGCGCCAGCGACCCCACCACCAGGGCGCCGGTGGCGGCCAGCATCGGCCAGGTGCCGCCGTAGCGCACGCTCACTGCGTCGCCCGGCTCGGCCACCACCTCGACCTCGCCCCAGAACGCCCCGCCCCAGATCTTGGTCATCGAGTACAGCGTCAGGACGCTGACGGCGAGGGCGACGGCGACCGCCGCCCAGGCGTGGTCGCCGAACCCGGCGTCGATCACCGACAGCTTGGCCACGAAGCCCGAGAACGGCGGGATGCCGGCCAGGCTCAGCGCCGGAAGCAGGAACAGCCAGCCCAGGATCGGGAAGCGGCGGGCCAGCCCGCCGATCTCCGCCAGGCGCGACGACCCGGCAGCGTGGTCCACCATCCCGGCCCCGAGCAGCAGCGTGCTCTTCAGGACGATCTGGTTGATCAGGTAGAGGATGGCGGCCCCGACGCCGGCCACCGTGAACAGCGCGAGGCCGAGGATCATGTACCCGATCTGGCTGACGATGTGGAAGCTCAGGATCCGCTTGATGTCGTTCTGCGCGATGGCCCCCAGCACGCCGACCACCATCGTGAGCGCGGCGAACACCAGGGAGAACCCGATGGTCCGATCGCCCGGCGCCACAATCAGGGTCTGGGTGCGGATGATGCAGTACACGCCGACCTTGGTGAGCAGCCCCGCGAAGATGGCCGTCACCGCCGTCGGCGCCGACGGGTAGCTGTCGGGCAGCCAGAAGAACAGCGGGAACACGGCGGCCTTGATGCCGAACACCACGAACAGCAGCAGGGCGAACGCCACCCGGACGCCGTCGGGCAGGTGGCCCATCCGCTCCGCGATCTGCGCCATGTTCACCGTGCCGGTGGCCGCGTAGATGAGTCCGATGGTGGACACCAGCAACGTCGACGCGATGAGGCTGATCACCACGTAGGTCATGCCGGTGCGCACCTGGTCCGCCCGGCCGCCGACGGTCATCAGCACGTAGCTGGCGGTGAGCATCATCTCGAACGCCACGAACATGTTGAACAGGTCGCCGGTGAGGAACGACAGGCTGATCCCCGCCGCCAGCACCAGGTACACCGGGTGGAACGCCGGCTGCTCCTTCTCGGTGCCCGGCTGCCCGGTGGCGAACAGCAGCACCGCCAGCAGCACCGGCGACGCCACCACCAGCATCAGCCCGGTGAGGCGGTCCGCCACCACCGAGATGCCCACCGGGGCGGCCCAGCCGCCCATGAACGCCGCCGCCGGGCCGTGCCGGTCGACCTGCACCAGGATGGCGATGGACACCGCGGTGCTGATGGACAGGATGGTCACGCCGATCAACCGCTGGAGCCAGCGGCGCCGGGCGGAGGCCATCGACAGCCCGGCGCCGAGCAGCGGCAGCACGACGGGCAGCGGGAGCAGGACGCGCATCATGCGCCGGCCTCCTCTTCCTCGCTGGTGACCACGCCGCCCGTCTCGGCCGACGCCTCGGCCGCAGACTGCACCTGCTGGTCCGCGACCTCCTCGTCGTCGAGCTCGAGGGCGGCGGCGATGCGGCGATCGTCGAGATCGTCCTCCACCAGGTCGTTGCCGGTGAGCTGCCAGCTCCGGTAGGCGAGGGCCAGGAGGAACGCGCCGACGCCGAAGGAGATCACGATGGCCGTCAGCGCCAGGGCCTGGGGCATCGGGTCCGCCACCGTCTTGCCGGCCATGGACCCGACGAACGGGGCGACGCCGCGCCGCTCGCCGGTCTGGAGCAGCAGCAGGTTGGCGCCGTGGCCGATCAGGCCGAGCCCGATCACGATGCGGGTCAGGCTGCGCTGGAGCAGCAGCCACGTCCCGAGCGAGAAGAGGATGGCGGTGGTGAGGGCGAGGACGAGGCTCATTCGGCGTCCGATCGCAGGCGCCACGGCGCACCGAACAGGGGCAGGCGCTCGCCGAAGGCGACGAGCAGGAGCAGCACCATCCCGATGACCACCAGCGCCACCCCGATGTCGAAGAACAGCGCCGTGTTCAGGTGGAACTCGCCGAGCGGCCCGAGGTGGGCGTTGAGCTTGGCGTGCTCCATCAGCTGGCGTCCGAACAGCAGCGGGATCAGCGCGGTCAGCGTGGCCGTGGCCAGCCCGGCACCGAGCAGCGTCCACGGCCGGGTCGGCAGCGTGGCCCGCACCTCGTCGATGCCGCCGGCCACGTACCGCAGCGACAGGGCCGCGCCCACCACCAGGCCGCCGACGAACCCGCCGCCCGGCCGGTTGTGCCCGGTGAACAGCAGGAAGCAGCCCAGCAGCAGGGCCGAGTGGAAGACCAGGCGGACCACCACGTCGAGGATCAGCGAGCGCCTCATCGCGGTCCGCCTCCCAGCCGGCGCGACGGGCTGAACGACCGGTCGGCGCGGCTCTCGCGGCGGGAGAGCCGGGCCAGGGTGTAGACGCCCATCGCGGCGACCGCCAGCACCGTGATCTCGCCCATGGTGTCGAAGCCGCGGATGTCGACGAGCACCACGTTGACCACGTTGCGCCCGCCACCCTCCTCGTAGGCCCGGGCGATGAACTCGGTGGAGATGGTCGGGTCGACCCGCACATCGCCGGCCACCAGGAGGAACGCGAACACGAAGATGCCGACCGCCGCCGACACGATGATGCGCCCGGACCGCACGATCGTGGTGGGCCGGTCATCGAACCAGCCCGGCAGGTGGCGCAGGACCAGCACGAAGATGACGGCGCCGATCGTGTCGACGCAGACCTGGGTGAGGGCCAGGTCCGGCGCACCTTGGAGGGCGAACACCAGCGCCATGCCGTAGCCGACGGCGCCGGCGCACAGCACCGCCGCCATCCGGTGCTTCACGACCACGGCGGCGATGGCCCCGACGATCATCAGGCCGGCGGCGGCCAGGTCGCCGGGGGTCGAGACCAGCGGCGGCAGCGCCGGGGCCGGCGAGCGCAGCAGCGCCCAGCCCGGCACCAGCACCGCGGTCAGCAGGATGACACCGATGTAGACCGGCAGCGAACCGGACTGGACCGTGCCGGTGGTGCGGTTGGCGACCACGTTCAGCCAGCGGATGGCGCCCAGGTAGGTCTTCTCCCCCGCCATCGATGCCGGGACGCGCCGCTGGAGGCGGGCGAAGGCGGCCCCGCCGGCGGCCAGGCCGACGCCCAGCAGGATGGTGACGCCCGACAGCACCAGCGCCGTGTTGATGCCGTGCCAAAGCGCCAGGTGCTCGCCTTCGGCGTGGTGGTCGAGGCTGTGGGCGGCCACCTCGACCAGGTGCGACACCAGGCCCGGGACCAGGCCGAACAGCACGGTGAGGAACCCGAGCAGCGCGGCCGGCAGCCAGAACGACATGCGGGGCGCCTTGGGCGGGTCGATGGCGGTGGCC
>CALANQ010000480.1 GCA_937926025.1 uncultured Acidimicrobiales bacterium | reverse complement strand
CGCCTGGTTCACGTTCCCGTACGAGAACGGATGCCCCGCGGACGGCGCGGCGTGGGTCATGGGCGCCCAGGCGGCGGACATCACCGAGAACTACGAGACGGTCGACGTGTTCTTCATCAAGAGCGATGAGACGGTCGACGACCTGTTCCCGATCTTCAGCGGCCTCCAGTACCTGTCGGCCGACCAGCTCGAGCTTCCCGTCGGCACGTACGACTTCCTGTTCTTCGGTGCGGGGCAGGACCCGTTCACGTCGGCTCCCCTCGGTGAGGCGAAGGACGTGGTCCTGGGGCCCGAGACGTCGACCCAGCTGTTCCTCGCCGGCGGGGAGGGCTTCTACGAGGAGCAGTCGGGCGTGATCGTCACCCAGCGCGCCACCGAGCCCTGCGCCACCGAGCCGGAGCAGCCGACCTCGACCACGACGCCGACGTCGACCTCCACCACCGTGGCGGTGGCGTCCGGTGCGGCGGCGCCGGCAACGCCCGTGCGGGGTAACGCCACGTTCACCGGCTAGCTCCGCCTTCACCGCCCAGCGCCACGGGCCTTCTTCCGGTCCGGGCGAAGGAGGGGGCGCAGGGTCGAGCTGGAGGGTCCCTGTGACGTGCTGACCCGCCTCGCCCACCTTCACCACCGACTACGACGTGCTCCCGTCGGCAGCGTCTCTGGTCTCGCCGCCCACGCCGTAGGGGCCTCGGTCGCGCCCGCGTCGGCGGAGGATCCGCTCGATGCGCGCTCGGTTGAAGCGCTGGATGACGATGAACGGCAGGTTGAACGCCAGGCCGAACAGGACCATCAGCGCGACCCCCGCCGGCGGGTTCCAGATGACCGTGAGCGGCAGCGGGATCAGCGACCACCAGTGGACCCGCTCGGCCCGGCGGGTCTCGGCGGCGAACGCCTCGAGGTGGTGGCGACCGCCCGGCGGCAGGTTGCGCTTGCTGGCGCCCCCGAAGGCGGCGCCGGCCTCGGGGAGCCGGTCCTTCCATCGGTGGATGCGGAGCCACCGCTGGTAGAGGCGTCCGTCGTCCTCGACCCGCCGGATCCGGAGCAGCGGCCCATCGTGCTGGAGCCGGCGGGCGGGGGGGCGGGCGCCGATCCAGCCGACCACCAGGAAGGTGACCACCCAGAAGCCGACGTTGGCGGCGAGCACGGCGAGATCGCTGACCTGGATGACGGGCATCACGGGCCCCGGAGCGCGAGGCGGCGGCCCCGCCAGGTGGTGAGGCCGCCCGCCCGGGCGATGGCGGACCACGCGAACAGGAGGACGAACGCCAGCCACCAGACGGGGAAGGCAGGAGCGGTCCACCACCGGAAGGAACCGATCTGGCGGAGCATCCACCCGATGGTGAGGGCGGTGATCAGCCACGGGACCACCGCAGCGGGGTCGAGGTGCACGACACCCATCACGGTCGTGCCGACCACGCTGCTCACCGCCAGCAGCCACGCCACGCCGAGCGCGAGCGGCGCGCCGAGGGCCAGGCCGGGGCCGCCCGCAAGGTTCTTGGTCCAGCCCTCGATCAGCTGGCGCGGCCCGGCCGGGTACATGCGGAAGCGGACGTCGTCCGCACCGATGCAGCAGGTGACCGGCAGACCCTGCGACTGGTAGGCGCGAGCCAGATGGATGTCCTCGATCACCTGGTCCGCCACGGCGGCATGGGTGCCGGCGCGCTCGTAGGAGGCCCGGTCGGTGACCAGGCAGGGGCCGAACGCCACCGCCGTGGCCGTCGACCGCGGGCGCAGTGCGCCGGTGGCGAGGACCGACACCAGGTTCGGGAACGCCGACGCCTGCTCCCACCAGCGGGGCGCGTCGTGGTGGGGCTGGACGGACAGCAGGCCGCCCTCCCGCTCGTGGGTGGCGAGCAGCCGGTCGAGCGAGTCCGGTCCGAGGGTGACGTCGGCGTCGAGGAACACGAGGACATCGCCGGCGGCGGCGTCGGCCCCCACCTGGCACGCCCATGGCTTGCCGAGCCAGCCCTCGGGCCGCTCCGGTGCGGTCACGACGGTGGCGCCCGCGGCCGCGGCCATGGCGGCGGTCCCATCGGTCGAGCCGTCGTCGACCACGATCACCTCGTCGGCCGCTCGGTGCTGCCTGGCGATCGACCCCAGGAGGTGCGGCAGGGAGTCGGCCTCGTTGCGGGCCGGGATGATGAGCGACACGGTGCACGGGGTGGCCGACTCGGGTTCCCGGCCCAGTCGGCGGAGGTGCCGGAACTGCCAGACGCCGATGCTGGCGACGATGAGCGACATCGCGAGTGAGGTGATCATGAGCGCCGTCCCCTCCCACCGAGGTCCCCAGTGTTTAGTGTTAAACATCCGGAGACGTCGTCGGTTCCGGATGAGGAATTGTTCGAACAAGGTGGGAGCCGCCGCCGACGACCCGGATCGAGGTTGCCCGTGCCGAAGGATGCCCCCGGCCTGACCATCGACGAAGCAGCGCGGCAGCTCGGCGTCCACTACATGACCGTCTACCGGTACATCCGCACCGGACGCCTCGACGCGGCGAAGCAGGGCCGGACCTGGTCGATCCGGCCCGACGACGTGGCGCAGCTTCGAACCGGCCGGTCCGCGGCGGCGCCCGCCGGTGGCGGCGCCGCAGGCGAGGCGAGTGACCGCCTGCAGGGCCGGCTGCTCGCCGGTGACGAACCCGGTTCGTGGGCGATCATCGAGGAGGCGCTGGTGGGCGGGATGGAGCCGACCGAGGTGCTGGTCGATCTGGTGGCCGGCGCCATGAGCTCGGTGGGGTCCCGCTGGGAGGACGGCGAGGTGTCGATCGCCGATGAGCATCGGGCGACCGTGGTGGCG
>CALANQ010000479.1 GCA_937926025.1 uncultured Acidimicrobiales bacterium | reverse complement strand
ACCTGCGCTTGGCATACTGAACGGCACCGTCGGGCCCCGGTCGGGCCCGGTGGCGGTCCCCCACCCTCCGAAGGCAGCCATGACCCCAACGCCCATGCCCCGTGACGCCAAGATCATGGTCGCCGGTCACCGCGGCCTGGTCGGGTCGGCGCTGCTGCGGCGCCTGGAGGCCGGCGGGCACACCAACCTGATCACCGCCACCCGCCACGAGCTGGACCTCCGGGACCAGGCGGCCGTCGACGCCTGGTTCGCCGACGTGCGGCCCGAGTACGTGTTCCTGTCGGCCGGCACCGTCGGCGGCGTGCTCGCCAACAGCACGCACCCGGCCCGCTTCATCTACGACAACCTGCTCATCCACGCCACCGTGGTGCACGCCGCCCACGAGGTCGGCGTCCGCAAGCTGCTGTACCTCGGCAGCTCCTGCATCTACCCGCGCCTGGCCCAGCAGCCCATGCGGGAGGAGGAGCTGCTGACGGGGGCGCTGGAGCCCACCAACGAGTCCTACGCCATCGCCAAGATCGCCGGCATCAAGCTCTGCCAGGCGTACCGCACCGAGTACGGCGACGACTTCATCTCGGCCATGCCCACCAACCTGTACGGCATCAACGACAACTTCGACCTCACGTCGAGCCACCTGCTGCCGGCGCTCATCCGCAAGTTCCACGAGGCCAAGGAGTCCGGTGCCCCCAGCGCCGAGGTCTGGGGCACGGGCACCCCGCAGCGGGAGCTGCTCCACGTCGACGACCTCGCCGACGCCTGCGTCTTCCTCATGGAGAACTACTCGGACTCGCTCCACATCAACGTGGGCACCGGCGAGGACCTGAGCATCCTCCAGATCGCGGAGCTCACCCGCGACATCGTGTACCCCGAGTGCGAGATCGTGCTGGATCCGTCCAAGCCCGACGGCATGCCCCGCAAGCTCCTCGACGTGTCCCGCCTGCACGATCTGGGGTGGAAGCACCGCATCGGTCTGGAGGAGGGCATCCGGTCCACCTACGAGTGGTACCGGGGCCACGCGGTCACCTCGGACTGACGTCCGACCATCACGGAAACGGCCTCCGCCCGCTGCCAAGATGCCGGGATGGACCTCTCGGGCAAGACCATCCTCCTCACCGGCGGAACGGGATCGTTCGGGCACGCCTTCGTCGATCGGATCGTGGCCGAGCACCCGGGTGCCACCGTGCGGATCTTCTCCCGCGACGAGCTCAAGCAGTCCGAGATGCAGGCCCGCTACCCCGATCACCCGCAGCTGCGGTTCTTCGTGGGCGACATCCGCAACCGGAGCCGCCTGACCCGCGCCATGCGGGGCGCCGACATCGTGGTGCACGCCGCCGCCATGAAGCAGGTGCCCGCGTGCGAGTACAACCCGTTCGAGGCCGTCCAGACCAACGTCCTCGGCGCCCAGCACGTGGTGGACGCCGCCATCGACACCGGCGTGTCGCAGGTGGTGGCGCTCTCCACGGACAAGGCCGTCAACCCGGTCAACATCTACGGGGCCACCAAGCTCTGCGAAGAGAAGATCATCATCCAGGGCAACGCCTACGCCGCCCGGTCCGAGACCACGCTCTCCTGCGTGCGCTACGGCAACGTGGTCGGCTCCCGCGGGTCGGTGGTGCCGCTGTTCCGCAAGCAGCTGGCCGCCGGGTCGCCGCTCACCATCACCGACGAGCGCATGACCCGCTTCTGGATCACCCTCCCCGAGGCGGTCGACCTGGTGATGACCGCCCTCGAGCGCAGCGTCGGCGGCGAGATCTTCATCCCGAAGATCCCGTCCATGCGCGTCACCGAGCTGGCCGAGGCCATGGCGCCCGGCGCCGGCTACGACGTCATCGGCATCCGGCCCGGCGAGAAGCTCCACGAG
>CALANQ010000478.1 GCA_937926025.1 uncultured Acidimicrobiales bacterium | reverse complement strand
CGGTCACCGCGCTCGACGGCGTGGAGGCCGTCCAGGTCGACTTCACCGCCATGACCCCCGACGAGCTCGCCGCGCTCCGCCAGGAGCTCCACGGCAACCCGGCGGCCACCGCCGGGTCGCAGCCTGCTCACGGTCACGCCGAAGGCCGGGCCATCCCGTTCAGCGAGCCCGGCTCCAACACCCGGGTGCTGCTCATCGCGTCCGGCAAGGGCGGCGTCGGCAAGTCGTCGGTCTCCACCAACCTGGCCATCTCCCTGGCCAACCGCGGCAAGAAGGTCGCCCTCGTCGACGCCGACGTGTGGGGCTTCTCCATCCCCCGCATGCTCGGGATCCAGCACCCGCCGCAGGTCATCGACTCCATGCTCGTCCCGCCGGAGGCCCACGGCGTCCGCTGCATCTCGATGGGCTTCTTCGCCGAGGAGGACCAGGCCGTCATCTGGCGGGGCCCGATGCTGCACAAGGCGCTCGAGCAGTTCCTCACCGACGTGTTCTGGGACGACCCCGACTACCTGCTGATCGACCTTCCGCCCGGCACCGGCGACATCTCCATCTCCATCGCCCAGTTCCTGCCGCGGGCCGAGGTGTTCGTCGTCACCACCCCGCAGCCGGCGGCCCAGCGCGTCGCCCAGCGGGCCGCCGCCATGGCCGACAAGGTCAACCTGCAGGTCCGCGGCGTCATCGAGAACATGTCGTGGTTCACCGGCGACGACGGCCAGCGCTACGAGATCTTCGGTGCCGGCGGCGGCCAGGAGCTGGCCGACAAGCTCGACGTGCCGATGCTCGGCCAGGTCCCGCTGCTCCGCGACCTGCGCGAGGGCTCCGACGAGGGCAAGCCCGTCGCCGCCATCGACCCCGACGGCGAAGCCGGCCGCGCCTTCGCCGCCATCGCCCAGGAGATCGATGTCGCCCTGGCGCCGAAGCGCCGCTACAACGCCGGCCTGAAGCTCATCGACAGCTGATCGATGCCGGCCGCCACCAGGCGGGCCTGGGGCTGGCGGTCCAGCGTGAGGTGGGTCCCATCGGCCAGCCACACGCGCGGCACGCCGCCGGCCTGCTTGTAGCCGTCGACGCCGATCACCTCCCGCAGCGGCACCGTGCCGGACCGGCGCAGCGTGCGCCAGTGGACGCCGTCGTCGTCCACCGCCACCCACCGCAGGCCGCCGAGCTCGTCGGACCGGGTGATCACCAGCGCGATCGCGCACCCGTACGCCAGCGGCACCAGCGCGGTCAGGTGCACGGTCCGGGCGGCGATCAGCACCAGCGGCAGCAGCACCAGCCCGGCCAGGACCATGGACCCCCACGGCTCCAGCGGCTCCCGCAGCCACACCGCCGGGTGCGGGCGGAGGCCCCGGCGCTTGAGCGCCGCCACCAGGGCCACCAGGAGCGCCACCACCGCCACCACGGCCGCGACGATCGTGAAGCCGACCAGCTCCGGCGGGATGGTCGCAGCGGCGAACGGAGACGGGGCGAACGACATGGCCCGTGTCCATCGGCCGGTCGTCGGCCAACGTGAACGCTCGGGGAACGGGCGCGAACCCGCCCCCGACCGGCCGGACCGACCGGTACCATGGCCTCCGTCGACCCGAGGAGGTCCCCGTGGAGCAGCAGCGCTGGCAGCAGACCGAGACCCTGGCCTGGACCGCCAACGACAGTCCGGGCCGCCCGCCGCGCTCGCCCTCCCGCTGGATCACCGGCAGCGTCGCCGCCACCCTGGCCGTCACGCTCACCGGCATCATCGCCACCGACGCCCTCTGCCCCGACCACCGCGCCTGGGTGCAGTTCCTGGCCAGCGTCGCCATCGTCGGCGCCGTCGTGGCCATCGCCCAGTCCCTGCGGGACCAGCCGTCGGCCCCGCTGTTCGCCATGGGCGCCTCCA
>CALANQ010000477.1 GCA_937926025.1 uncultured Acidimicrobiales bacterium | reverse complement strand
CCCCGCCGATGCCGGACTTGACCGCTTCGGCGGCTTCGGGCGGCAGGGCGTCGGGGGCGGTCCCCAGGCCCGAGCGGTAGCCCGAGCTGAGGATCGAGCCGACCAGGGCGATGCCGAGGGCGCCGCCGAACTCCCGGACCGTGTCGTTGAGCGCCGACGCCACGCCCTGCTCCTCGACGGGCAGGGAGGCGGTGATGGCGGTGGTGGCGGGGGTCTGGGCCAGGCCCATGCCGACGGCCAGGACCAGTAGCCCGGGCAGGACCGACCAGTAGCCGCCGGACACCGAGGTCATCGAGGCCATCATCGCCAGGCCGGCGGCGAAGAAGCCCATGCCGACGGTGAACATCGTGCGGTAGCCGACCCGAGAGGCGATCCGGGGCGCCACGGTGGACAGCGGCATCATCACGATCGCCATCGGCATCAGGCTGAGCGATGCCTTGATGGCCGAGTACCCGAGGACCGCCTGGAGGAACTGCACGATCACCAGGAAGAGGCCCATCATCATGGCGAACAGGACCATCAGGACGACCGACGAGGTGGCCAGCGAGCGGTTCTTGAACACCCGCAGGTCCAGCAGCGGGTTCTCCACCCGGGACTCCCACCAGGCGAACCAGGCGGCGCCGAGGACGCCGGCGGTCAGGCCGAACACGGTGAGCGGGGCGGTCCAGCCGACCTCGGGCCCCTCGTGGACGGCGAGCACCAGGCCACCGACGGCGATGGCCGACAGGAACGAGCCGAGGGTGTCGAACTGGCCCTCCTGCTCCTCGCGGGAGCGGGGGACGACGGCGACGGTCATGACGAGGGCGGCCAGGGCGAGGATCGTCGGGGCGGCGAAGACCCAGGGCCACGTGAAGTTGTCGACCACGATCGATGAGCTGAGGAGGCCGAGGATGCCACCGGCACCGGCGAAGCCGGCCCAGACGCCGATGGCCCGGTCCCGATCCTCCTCGGGGAACGTCGAGGTGATGACCGACAGCGTGACCGGCATGATCATGGCGGCGGCGGCACCGGCGACGACCCGGGCGACCAGGAGCTGGGTGACCGTGTCGGCCAGGGCGGCGCCCACGTTGGCGGCGGCGAAGACGGTGAGCCCGGCCATCAGCACCTGCTTGCGGCCCCACCGGTCGCCGATGGCGCCGATGGGGAGGAGCAGGGCGGCCAGGGCGATGGTGTAGCCGTTGATGACCCAGAGCAGCTGGCTCTGGGTGGCGCCGAGGTCGGCGGCCAGCTGGCCCTGGGCCACGTTGAGGCCCGAGACCGAGGCCACCACGGCCACGAGCCCGGTGCACACGGCGACGAGCACCCAGGTGCGGCGGCGGGCCTCGGCCTTGGCCTGGGGATCTGGTGGTGCTCCGGATGCGGTGGTGATCGTCGTGCTCGACATGGTGGGCTCCTCTTCGTCCCGTTACAGTACGAGACGGTAGCGTCTCTGTAGTACGAGACGGTACAGTACTGTTTCTCGGAAGACAAGCCCCCGGGTGTGAGACACCCGTCACCAGTACGATCGAGACCAGCCATGGACGCACGCATCGAACGCACCCGCACCGCCGTCATGGACGCCGCCACCGAGCTGCTCCTCGAAGGCGGCCCGTCGGCCATCACCATGGACGGCGTCGTCGCCCGCTCCGGCGTGGCCAAGTCCACGCTCTACCGCCACTGGCCCACCCGCGACGCGCTGGTCATCGACGTGTTCGGCCACATCGCGCCCAACCTCCCCGACCCCGACCCCGACCTCACGTTCGAGGAGGGGCTCCGCGTCCTGGCCCACAGCTTCGTGGCCATCGTCAACGACCCCTACTGGAAGCGGCTCATCCCCGCGATGCTCCTGCTGAAGTCCCAGATGCACGAGATCGCCGAGCTCGACAAGGACCTCCAGCAGCACCAGGCCGACGTCGTCACCCCGGTGCTCCAGTGCGGGGTGAGCGAGGGCTGGCTGGCACCCGGGTTCGACGCCCCGTGCATCTCGACCCTGCTGATCGGCCCCATCCTCATGGCCGCCCTCACCGACTCCACGCCGCTCACCGACGACTTCGCCGACCGCTGCGTCGACCACTTCCTGGCCGGCGTCCGCGGCACCACCCACGTCGACGCCTGACCGGTCCCCGTCTCACCCAGGACCGCCGACCGCCGGGCCGCCGGGCCGCTCCCACGAACGGGAGGTGGGGTGTGGGTCGGGTCGGAGGTCGGTGACGGTCAGCTGCCGCCGTCGGCCGCGGGGGAGCCGGGGAACGGCGGGTAGTCCTTGGTCTGGTCCTCCTCGGGGACCTGATCGAGGATCGTGATCGAACCGGCGTCGCCGAAGAGGAGGCGCGGCGGGCCGGCGACCGGGGCGATCAGCTCCG
>CALANQ010000476.1 GCA_937926025.1 uncultured Acidimicrobiales bacterium | reverse complement strand
GCCCACACTCGCCTCGCTCGAACTGACCGATCCTGGCACCCGACACGCCGGCCTCCTTTCCGAGCCTGTCCTGGCTCCAACCCAATCGGTTCCTGGTCTCCCGAACCTTCGGAGCCCACTCTGCAGCCGCAGGCGTCATCGGCACCCGTGGCGTGCTGGGCGCTCGCTTAGCGCGGGCCGGCGCGACCCGTGGTGGAGGCGCAGGTTGCCGGGCAGGCTCCTTCCTGGCGTGCCAGTCCTTCTCGATCTGCTCGAGTACCGGGATCATTGCCGCCCGGTCTGCCTCGATGCCGAGGTCGGTACAGCCCGGGTAGTCGCGCCGTGCCTTCTTCTGACCCTTCAGCAACCCTGTGAGGAGAGCCGTTGCGGCGAGCCTGGCCTTCTTCTTCGAGGGCCGCATGCCGAGTATCCACGGAACGGCATGTGAAGTCGGGCCGTGGCGGTGCTCGAAGATGATGACCGCCACCCACCCGATCACCTGCCCAGCTTCGTCATGTGCTGGCCGGACCATCACATCGTCGAGAGAGAACCCGCGCAGGTCGTCCTCTCTGCCGATCAGCTCGGGAACCTCTTCAAGCCGCATGGTTGCTGGGTCGGTACCGCTACGCAGCGTCATCGGGGTTCCAAGCAGCAGGGCCAGCATCTGGGCAACTCGGGTGCCGTCGAACCGAGTCCGCTCGTTGCTCCGCGGCCTCAGCCGCCGCATCGTCGCGACGACGCCGGCGATCCGACATGTCGACGACCTTACCCATCGGACCGCTCCGGAGGATCAAGATCGAGCACGTCGCAGATGCGGAGCGTCATCTCCAACGGCGGGTCAAGCTTGCCGTTCTCTTCGACAGTCGAGGAGCATCGAGCCCTACCTTGCGGGCGAGCTCCTTCTGCTTCCACCCCCAACGCTTTCGGGTCTCACGGACCAGCCCGCCCCAGGCGACGACTTCGGGAGGCGGGACGTCATCGAGCTTGCGTCGGCGGAGGTAGTCGACCTGACGGGCAAGCTGCTCGTTCCGCCGGCGGTTCCACTGGTCGACTGCATCGCCGACCGAGCGCTTCATGGCGTCAATGGTCGCTATGTCGGGGATGTCCTCAGGATGGAGTTCGAGGGCCCTCTCCTTGCCGGCCAGGAGGCCATCGAGGAGGGCAACTGCCGCGTCTCGGGCGAGAGCCTCCGTGTCGCGCAGCCCGATCGCCCAGATGACCGGCTGCGGCCACCCGAGCCCGGTGTCGTTGACGAGAATGATCGATGCCATCCACCCGACCGTCTCGTCTTTGATCTTGGCGGGCTTGATGATGACGTCGTCGATGTATAGCCCGTGGAAGTCCTCTGCCCGCCCGGCGAGCACCGGCACTTCGTCAAGGCGAGGTGAGGTGTTCATATGGAGACAGTCGGCCTGCCTCGCCACTTCGTCAATTCTTGACTTGAAGGTGATTCTGAGTATTCGCAGGTCAGAGCACACGATCGCCGGTACAGATTCGTTCCAGTGACCTTCAGTCGGCCGGCAACGCCGCTCGGCTGTCAGACCTTCGATGCATGCTCCACGCATGGATCCACTACTTCGACTCGAACGGGCGATCGGCGTGCCCGACGCCATCATCAGCGCTGAGAACAGGACGACTGTGGCCGGTCGGCTCCTGGTAGGACGCGTGCAGGTGTCGTTCGACACGAGCGCCAACCGAGAGTCTCACGGCTGGGCCGTCGATCGATCGCTCGACTCACTCTCGCGAGCGACGGTCGAGTTGATCGCCAAGGTGTACGGGCAGGGCGAGCTAGACCTGCTGCTCGCCGGCGACACGAGCCTCAACGTGACCGACCATCTGGTGAGCCGTGAGTTCGGATCCGTCCGCGAGGCGATGCGCGAGCAAGGCTCTGACCTCACCTGGCCCAAGCGCGAGGACATGAAGGCCCTGGCTGACGAAGCGGTCCGGGCTCTCCAGGCATGGGCTTCCGCCCGACCATTCGACTACTTGGGACCGCTCGACTGCCCTGCCTAGGGCTTGGCAGCTTGGCTGATGACTTCGGCGGCAAGCCGGTCGTGGGCTGGGATGGCGTGGCCGTAGGTGTCGAGCATTTGCGTGTTGGAATGGCCGAGGCGGGCGGCGACCGTCGTTGGCGGGACGCCGGCGCCGAGGAGGGCGGTGGCGTGAAGGTGGCGCAGGTCGTGCCATCGGACGCCGGGGAGCCCGATGCCGTCGCGGTTCTCGACCCACCGCTTGGTGAGGTGCTCCGGGTGCCACGGCGCGGCGGGGTCACCAGGCGACGGGAACACCGGGCTGTTCGGCGCCGGCGTACCACCGCCGGCCCGGAGCGACTCGGCCTTGACGGTCCGCTGCCAAGCTTTGAGGGCGGCGACGGTGGCCTCGTCGATCGAGAGGACCTTCACGGAGCCGGTCTTAGTGCCCTTCACCACCAGGGTGCGGCCGTCACCGCGAGCGAGGGCCCGGGTGACTCGGACCGATCCGGCGTCGAGGTCGACGTCCATCCACCGGAGGGCGAGCAACTCGCCACGCCGTACCCCCGTGGCCACAGACAGGCGGGCGGCGGTGCGGAGCCGGTCGTGCTTGATCTTGGCGATGCACTCGAGCACCTGGCCGAGGTCGATGATCTCGACGGGGCGCTTGGCGATCTTCGGCAGCTCGACGTGACGCGCCGGCGAAACGGCGATCACTCCCCGCTCGGCGTAGATCAGCGCCGCAGCAAGGATCGAGTGCCGGCGGCGGACCGTGGCCGGCGAGAGGCCCTTGTCGATCCAGCCGGCGTTGACCTCCTCGATCACCGCAGCAGTGAGCTTCGACACCTCAAGTTGGCCGTACTCCTTGCGGACCGGCTTCACGTGCGTGGAGTGGGCGAGCCGGGTCGACGGCGACCAGCCACCCGAGCGAGCAGCCTCGTAGCGGTTGAGCAGTTCGTCGACGGTCATGCCGTCGGTCTTGTTGACGAGCCGTTGCGTCAGCCGGTCCAGCTCCGCCTCGGCCTCGCGCCTGCCGGCACGGGTATCGGGCGCCTTGACGCGCCTCGTGACGCGCTTGCCGTCCACCTGGAGGCGGATCTCCCAGCCTCCCCGGTGGTACCGGACGGAGCCCCGGTCATTGACTGCCACCCCGAAATGATGCACCGTTTCGGAAGCGGTGGGGTATTCAGTGGGGTACAGGGGCCGCCTGAACCCCACCAAACCCTTGTCTGGCCGGTGAGATTTGAACTCACGGCCCCCGCGTCCCAAACGCGGTGCGCTACCAAACTGCGCCACGGCCAGTGCGGGTCACGGTACCGGCTGGTGCCGGGGCCGCCGAAGTCGGTTGCCGGGCGCCGCCGGTAGGGTCCGGCGCATGGGGACCTCGAGCGAGCGACGGCCGAACCCGGGACGCCTGCTGGAGCTCCGGGTGGCCGATGACCCGTCGGCCTGGGCGGCGGCGGGGTTCGCCGTCGATGGCGACGTCGCGGTGGTCGACCCGGTGTCGATCCGCTTCACCGGACGCCCCGACGACGGTGCGCCGCGGGGCATCACCGGGTGGGCACTTGCCGGGGTGTCCGTGTCGGACGGCTCCCTCGACGGGCTGCCCACGGATTGTCGCTCCAACGTGGAACCGCGGAGCACCACGGGTCCGCCGTCGGACCCGGTGCCAGCTCATCCGAACGGGACCGTCGGGCTCGATCACGTGGTGGTGCTCACCCCCGACCTCGACCGGACCATCGCCGCGTGCGAGGCCGCCGGCCTGGAGCTGCGCCGCGTGCGGGACACGGCCATGAACGGGTCACCCATGCGCCAGGCCTTCTTCAAGCTGGGGCCGGTCGTGCTGGAGGTGGTCAGCGGCGACGTCGGCACCGGTCTCCCGGCCGAGGAGGCTCCGGCCACGTTCTTCGGGCTGGCCGTGGACGTCGACGACCTCGACGCCACCGCATCGGCGCTGGGCGACGGCCTCGGCCGCATCAAGGCGGCCGTCCAGCCCGGCCGTCGCATCGGGACCATCCGCACCAAGGGGTTCGGCATCTCGGTGGCCATCGCCGCCATGGACCACCACGGCGACCGCACCGGTGGCCCGACCGTCGATCAGACCGAAGACCCGACCGGTGGCCCGGCCGCCGATCGGACCCCCGCCGAAGACGGCCGATAGGGTCCGCAGCACATGCTCGATCACGTGTTCACCGACGCCATCGGCGCCCTCCGCGACACCGTCGAGGGGGCGATGCTCGAACGGCAGGCCTTCGAGGAGCGGTTCCAGGCCGACGTCCTCCTCGGCGACCTGACCTGGGAGACCTCCTACGCGCTGCCCGGCGAGGGCAGCCCGCCGCGCACCCGCGCCGACCTCACGCTCGACTGGCCCACCTGGTCCCAGACCGCGTACCGGTCCTGGTACATCGGCGACGCCATCGACGAGCCGCCCCGCATCGAGATCGAGATCGTGCTGCGCATCCAGCGCCTCGCCGAACCACCGGATCCGGCCAAGGTCCTGGAGGCACTGCCGGCGGAGTCCAGCCTCATCGGATCCGAACGGCTCATCCGCTCCGGCCCCACGGTCGAGACCATCCACGGCGACGACCTCGACGACGTCGAGTGGGCCATCGAGGTGTCCTACGAAGGCACCTACGAGCTCGACGAGGACGTCCTCGCCGACGGCTCCAAGCTCGACGAGCACTTCAGCTCCATGGGCGGCTGGATCGCCTCCACCCTCGTGCGCCTCGGCGACCTCACCTTCGAGTTCGCCCCACCCGACGAACAACCCGCCGACTGAAGGAACAACCCGATGAGCGAGCTCGTGCTGACCGAGGTGGCCGACCAGATCGCCACCATCACCCTCAACCGGCCCGAGGCCCGCAACGCCCTCTCCGGTGCGCTCCTCAGCGACCTGCGCGCCGCGGTTCGCAACGCCCAGGACGACGACGACGTCAGCGTCCTCATCCTCACCGGCGCCGACCCCGCCTTCTGCGCCGGCCTCGACCTGAGCGAACTGAAGGCCGGCAAGGGCACCCTGGCCAAGACCCAGCCCACCGCCGACACGCCCATCGCCAGCCGCGGCCCCCTGCCTCCCGGCCCCAAGCCGGTGATCGGCGCCATCAACGGGGCGGCCATCACCGGCGGGTTCGAGCTGGCCCTCGCCTGCGACTTCCTCATCGCCTCGGACCGGGCCCGCTTCGCCGACACCCACGCCCGCGTCGGCATCCAGCCCTGGTGGGGCCTCACCGTCCTGCTGCCCCAGGCCATCGGCCTGCGCCGCGCCCGGGAGATGAGCGCCACCGGCAACTTCTGCGACGCCCAGAAGGCGCTCGAGTGGGGCCTGGTCAACCACGTCGTCCCCCACGACCACCTGCTGCCGTTCGCCCGAGGCATCGCCGCCGACATCGCCTCCAGCGACCAGCGGGCCGTCCGCCAGATCTACGCCACCTACGCCGAAGGCTCGCGGGTCACGGTGGGCGACGCCTGGCTGGTGGAGTCCGACGTCGCCGCCGCCTGGCAGGGCAAGGGCCTCGACCCCGACGAGATCGAGCGCCGCCGTCAGGGCGTCACCGACCGGGGCCGCACCCAGCTCTGACCGGGCCCGCCGCCCGGGAGACGATCAGCCCTCGGGCAGGGTGGTCGACGTGGTGGACCCGCCGCCCTCGGCATCGGGATCCTCACCCTCGTCGCCGCACACCGAACCGGTCTGGAACTTGTCGACCTCGTACCGGTTGATCGGGGTGCCGCTCACCACGTAGCCCGAGCGCAGGTCCGTGTCCTGGAAGCGCACGCCCGCCACGCCCTTCACCTTGCGGAACACCACCAGGCGCAGCACGGCACCGGCCGGCGGCTTGGTGAGCTTCTTGATCTCCTCGAACCCCTCCGGGGTGGCACCGATGGCGAACGACTCCATCGGCGTCGCCGGACCCGCCACCTCCCAGTAGGGCTCGCTCTTCTCGTTCCACAGGGCGATGCGCACCACCGGCGCCGCCGCGCAGTCGGGGATGTGCACCACCTGGAACACGCCCACCTTCTCTACGCCGACCGGATCGTTCCACGGATCCTCGCCCTGCTTGTCCTTGCCGACGTCGGGCAGGACCCCGTTGAGGTCGCCCCACAGCGACAGGCTGGCGACGACCATCACGATCAGGACCGCCGCGAACACCAGCGCAGACGGCCAGCGCCGGTGCCACCACGACGGGCGGCGAGCAGGAGACGTGGTCGGCACGGCACCACGATCCCACATCCGTCCCCGCCGACGGGAACCACCCGGCGCCGCCCCCGGGTCCGCCTACTCGGACGCGGGAGCCAGCTCCGCCGCCGCCGTCCGGGCGAACGCCGCCGGGTCGCCGACCGCCGCGAGGAGCCGGCCGATGAGGTGCTCCCACGCCGAGCTGTCGGGCAGCGGCGCATCCAGCACCTCCAGCAGGAGGAAGCCGAGTCCGACCGCATGGCAGAACGTGACCAGCGAATCGGTGTCGATCTCGTCGTCGATGCCGCCGGTGGCCTTCGCCCCCTCGACGATCTCCGCCAGCCGGTCGCGCCGGTCGTTCACGCCAGCACCGTGGGCTCGTGCCGGGCGGCCACGAACGACTCCAGGAGCATCCCCGGCGCCGACAGCTCGCGGTGGTCGAGCTCCTGGTTGCGCTCCACCAGGTGGGCGCCGGCGATCCGCAGGATGTCCTCCATCCGGCCCTCGAAGCGGTGATCGGAGAACAGCGAATCGAACTCGCCGCCGGTAGCCAGCTCGATGGCCGAGGCCAGCAGCTCGTCCTTGCCGCGGTACCGGGAGTAGATGGCCCCGGTGGTCACCCCGGCCCGGCGGGCGATCTCCGCCACCCGGGCACCGGCGTAGCCCTCCTCGGCGAACACCTCGGTGGCGGCGGCCAGCAGCCGCGAGCCCAGCGGATCGTCGTCCGGGTCGGTCACCGAGGTCTGGGCGGACACCGCCAGAACGGTACCGGCGCCCTTCGCGACCTGTCGAGAGCACCGGCCGGATCACGCTTTTGTGCTGGCACAGAACCGGACGCACCGTCCGGATCAGCGTTGTACGGTGCAGATCCCACCCGACGCAACTGGGCGCTCAGGGTCGAGACCAAGGGAGATCCCCCGTGACGCAACGATCCGGCAGCAAGCTGCTGATCCTCCTCTTCGCAGCCTTCGCACTGATCCTTGCCAGCTGTGCGAGCAGCGACTCCGACGGCGGCGGCTCCGAGCCGTCCGGCGGCGGCGGTGGCAGCGAGTCCGCCGCCACCTGCCAGGGCACCCCGGGAGAGAAGCCCGAGGCGTCTGATCTCGGCGGTTCCGACGACCCCGACGGCTCCGGCAAGAAGGTCGGCCTCGTCTTCGACATCGGCGGCAAGGACGACAAGTCCTTCAACGAGTCGGCCTACAACGGCCTCCTCGCCGCCGAGGAGAACATGGGTGTCGAGGTCAAGGCCCTCGAGCCCAACGCCGACGGCTCCAACCGTGAGGACCTCCTCCGCGAGCTCGCCGACGACGGCTACGGCCTCGTCATCGGCGTCGGCTTCAACTTCTTCGACCCGCTGACCGCGGTGGCCGGCGACTACCCCGACACCGACTTCGCCATCGTCGACTCGGTGGTCGAGGCCGACAACGTCGCCTCCATCACCTTCGCCGAGGAGCAGGGCTCGTACCTGGTCGGCGCCATCGCCGCCCAGTCCACCCAGACCGACACCGTCGGCTTCGTGGGCGGCGTCGAGACCGACCTGATCAAGAAGTTCCAGGCCGGCTTCGAGGCCGGTGTGGCCGAGGTCAACCCCGACGCCAAGGTCGAGGTCAAGTACCTCACCCCCGACGGTGACTTCAGCGGCTTCAACGACTCGGCCAAGGGCCAGACCGTCGCCTCCGGCCTCTACGACGCCGGCGCCGACGTGATCTTCCACGCCGCCGGCGGCTCCGGCGCCGGTGTGTTCAAGGCTGCGGCCGAGGCCGACCGCCTCGCCATCGGCGTCGACTCCGACCAGTACTTCCAGGTCGACGAGGCCGAGCAGAAGTGCATGCTCTCGTCGATGCTCAAGCGCGTCGACGTCGGCGTCTACGACACCATCGCCATGTACGCCGGCGATGACTTCAAGGGCGGCATCGAGGTGTTCGACCTGGCCAACGACGGCATCAACTACTCCGTCGCCGGCGGCCAGGTGAAGGACCAGGCCCAGATCGACGATCTCAAGCAGCAGATCATCGACGGGGAGATCGAAGTCCCCACCGAGCCCTGATCACCATCTGACCCCGTTCGAGACCCGGGACCGGTCCGCCGGTCCCGGGTCTTGGCGTTCTGGAGGTCCCGTTGACC
>CALANQ010000475.1 GCA_937926025.1 uncultured Acidimicrobiales bacterium | reverse complement strand
GGGCGATGCGGTCGGCGACCCGCCGCCGCAGGGCGGTGGGGCCCTCGGTCAGCGACGTCAGCTCGGACTCCAGGGACCGCACCCGCTCGGCCGCCAGGGAGGCGCGGCGCTGGACGTCGGCCAGGTCCGGGGTGCGCAGCAGCGCCAGCTCCTCGGCGAGGACCCGGCGCCGGTCCATCTGGACGGCCGGATCGGCAGGAGGCTCGGTCGGGTCCGGCGTCAGGTCCCAGCTGAGGCGGCGGTGGCGGGTGACGGCCTGGCCGAGCTGCTCGATCTCCGCTTCCAGCGCGTCGCGCGACCGGGTGTCGGCAGCGGCGCCCCGGCGGCGGCGGGCGGCCTCGACCGAGCCGATCGCTCGCTCCAGCCGGCCGGCCAGGTCGCCGTCGTCGAACCCGAGCTGGCAGAGCAGGCGATCCAGCGCGGCCCCGGTGGCGGTGGCCCGGGCCTGGTGCTGGCGCAGGGTCAGCGCCTTGCGGGCGAAGCGGCCGGCCGCGGCCCGCTGCTGGAGGACGGTCCGGATCTGGGCCGGCTCGAGGTCGCTCGGGCCGTCGTGGGACAGGCCGTAGCCGGCGAGGCAGGCGGCCAGGTCCAGGCGGGCCTCGTGCTCCTGCTCCTTGGCCGCGTGGAGCGCCTCGACGGCCGCACGCTCCCGCGCGCCGCGGACCTTGGGGTCGGTGGCGGCGGCGTAGGCGACGATGGCGTCGCGCCGCTCGCCGGCGGCTTCCAGCGAGGTGCCGCCGCTGCGCTCCTCCCAGTCGAGCCGGGTGTTGGCGTGGCGGTGGACGGCGGAGTCCAGTCGCTCCCGGTCGCTGGGCTGCATGACGTCGTCGATGCGACGCAGGTGGAGGCCCAGCCAGGACCCGGCGTCGGCGGCGCCCAGCGCCATCTCCTCCTCGCGCTCTGCGGCGGCCAGCTCCTTGCGGGGGATGGCCAGCAGCCACCACCCGAGGGCGCCGGCGCCGATCAGCATCGGGATGCCGATCAGCACGGAGATGGCGTGGCCGCCGAGCAGGGCGCCGACGGCGAGAAGGGACGGGCCGAGGATGCCGGCCCGGAAGCGCCGGTCGACCTCCCGCTGGCAGCGGACCACCTCGCGGTGGGCCAGCTCGATCTCCGTCTCGGTGTGCGGGTCGGTCTCGTCGTCGCGGTCGGTCAGCTCGGCCTCGTAGGCGGCGCGGGCCTCGATGGCCGCGTCGTAGGCCGCCCAGAGCTCGTCCTGGTCCAGCTGGGCGAGCTGGTAGACGATGCCGTCGCCGGGATCGGCGGGCGGGTCCTGGGTGGCGGCCAGTGCGGCCGTGCACGCGGCGGTGATCTGCACGGTGGCGTCGACCGCGGCCACCTTGGCGTCGAAGTCCTCGGGCAGGTCGTCGGGGGTGGCCGCCACCCGGGCCAGGTCGGCGTCGCTCACGTCGGGCACGGCGCCCAGCGCCTCACCCAGCTCGGTGGCGTCGGTGCTGGCCTCGGCCCACGCGGCGCCGGCCTCCCGCAGCTCCTCGACGGCGGACAGCAGGCGGGCGTCGGCGGCGGCCTCGTCGGCGTCGCCGGGCTGGTCCAGGGTGGCCAGCTCCGCTCGCAGCTGGTCGAGCTGGTTGCGCTGGCCGATCCACTCCCAGCGGGCGATGGCCTCGGGGGCCAGGGCGATGGCCTCGTCGAGCTCGGCCAGCTCCTCCCGCAGGGCATCGACGTGCACGAGGAACGTGGTGGCCTCGGACTCCTCGGCGGTGAGGCGGTCCACCAGCGCGCGAGCGGTGGCCAGCTCCAGCTCGATCTCCTCGTCGGACCGCTGGTCCCCGAGCCCGAGGTCCCCGGGGCGCAGCGTCACCAGGTCGCTGATCACGGCCGGGTCGGTCCCGAGCAGCTGGCCGAGCGACGGCGCGGCCACCCCGTCGTCGGCGTAGGTGGCGCCCATCCGGTCGGCGAAGACCCGGCGACCGGCCTGGTCCACGAAGATCACCGAGGCGTTGGGCACCCGGCCGGCCATGGCACCCACCAGGGTGTCGAGCATGCCGCGGCGCTCGTCCTCGGCCAGGCCGGCGAGCACCGTGACCCGGGGGGCGAACTGGACGGAGAAGTTGTCGCTGGGTCCGAAGAGGACCAGTTGCTCCAGGCGCACGGTGGTCGACCTTCGCCCTCGTGGGGGCTGACTCGGGGTACAGGAAGGCACCGGCTCCCGCCGAGCCGGTGGTCAGGAAGTGCTGACCCCTGGTGCATCGGCGTGGATCGCCGACGGGTTGAACGAATTTCCGCCACGGAGGGTGAGAAACGATGCGGTTGATCCGAACGGCCCACCACTACCCTTGACCCGGCGGTCAAGTCCCGGGGAGCCCCACCATCAGTCGACGATCCACCTCTGAACCCAGCGCGGTGAGCGATGGGTGGCGATTGATCCGCCGCCAGCTGTGGACGCAGCGGTGGGGCCTGGCCTTCGGCGCCTTCGTCGCGCTGGCGTGGACGGCGGCCAAGGTGTCGGTCCCGGCCCTGGTGGCGCTGGCCATCGACGAGGGCATGGAGCCCAAGGACGAGTCGGCGATCATGCACTACGCCGGGCTCATCGCGGTGGCCGGCGTCTTCGTCGCCACCTTCACCGGCCTGCGTCGCTACTCGGCCTTCCGCGAGGCCCGCCGGACCGAGGCGGTGCTCCGCGACCGGCTCTTCGCCCACCTGCAGCGCCTGCACTTCTCGTTCCACGACGGCCAGCAGACCGGTCAGCTGATGAGCCGGGCCAACAACGACCTCCAGCAGATCCAGAACGCGGTGGTGCTGGTGCCGCTGACCATCGCCAACCTGGCCACCGTCCTGGCGGTGCTGGTCATCCTGGTGCTCACGGATCCGGTGCTCACGGTCCTGGCGCTCGGTTCGCTGCCTGCGGTGAACGTGCTGGCCAAGACGTTCGCCTCCAAGCTCCAGCCGACGATGACCACGGTCCAGCAGGAGTCCGCGGAGCTGTCGGCCGTGGTCGAGGAGACGGTGGCCGGGATCCGGGTGGTGAAGGGCTTCGCCGCCGAGGACACCCAGTCGGCCCGCCTGGCCGACGAGGCCGACGACCTCTACGAGGTGTCCATGGAGGCGGCCCGCATCCGCTCCGTCTACTGGCCCGCCCTCGAGGTCATCCCCAGCATCGGGCTCATCATGGTGCTGGCCTACGGCGGCCACCAGGTCCTCAACGGCAACCTGGCGCTCGGCGACCTCGTGGCGTTCAACGCCTACGTCGTCCTGCTCGTCTGGCCGTTGCGCATGCTCGGGTGGATCGTGGCCATGTCGCAGCGGGCGGCGGCGTCGGCGCAGCGGGTGCACGAGATCCTGGCCACCGAGCCGCTCGTCGTGGACCCTGCCGACCCGGTGCCGCTCCCCGAGACCGGCGGCGACGTGCGGTTCGACCACGTGGTGTTCCACTACGACGGCAACGACCACGCGGTGCTCGACGGCTTCGACCTGCACATCCCCGCCGGGCAGTCCGTCGCGCTGGTCGGCGCCACCGCCAGCGGGAAGTCCACGGCCGCCAAGCTCATCTCCCGCTTCTACGACGTCCGCGCCGGGGCGGTCCGCCTCGACGGCATCGACGTCCGGGACCTGCGCCTGGCCGAGCTGCGGGGCGCGGTGGGCCTGGTGTTCGAGGAGACGTTCCTCTTCTCCGACACCATCGCCGCCAACATCGCCTTCGCCGACGCCGAGGCATCGATCGACGACATCGAGCGGGCCGCCCGGCTGGCGGGTGCCCACCAGTTCATCACCGAGCTGGCCCACGGGTACGACACCGAGATCGGGGAGCGGGGCTTCTCGCTCTCCGGCGGTCAGCGCCAGCGCATCGCCATCGCTCGGGCGATCCTCGCCGATCCCCGGGTGCTGATCCTCGACGACGCCACCTCGGCCGTCGATCCCACCAAGGAGCACGAGATCCGCGACGCGCTCGGCGCCGTCATGCGCGAGCGCACCACGGTGGTCATCGCCCACCGGCCGGCCACCATCGCCCTGGCCGAGCGGGTCGTGCTCATCGGCGATGGGCAGGTGGTCGCCGACGGCACCCACGCCCAGCTCCTGCGCGACAGCGAGGCGTACCGGCAGGTCCTGGCCTCCGCGGCGGCCAGCGAGGAGCAGGCCCGGCACGCCGCCCTCGAGGGAGAGGGGGTGGTGGCGCCGTGATGCCCATGTCCGCGGTCGACGAGGACTCGAAGCTGGACCGGCGCGAGGCCGCCCGGGTGCTGCGCCGGGCCGCTCGCATGCTGGTCCCGTACAAGCGCCAGGTGGTCAGCGCCGGCATCCTGGTCACCGTCTCCACCCTGGCCGTCCTGGCCGGCCCGCTGCTGGTCAAGGTGGGCATCGACCGCGGCATCTCGCAGTCGAACGAGCGGGTCCTGAACCTGGCCGTGGCCGCCTTCGTCGTGGTCGCGGTCGTCGCCTACGGCGCCAGCCGGGTCCAGGTCCTGATGATCAGCCGCGCCGGCGAGGGGTTCCTCCGGGACCTGCGGAACCGGGTGTTCGACCACCTGCTCCGCCTGTCGATGCCGTTCTACGACCGGGAGAAGGCCGGGGTCGTGGTCAGCCGCATGACCTCCGACGTCGACGCGCTCCAGGAGCTGATCCAGCAGGGCCTCCTCCAGATGCTGGCCAGCATGCTGCTCATCGTCGGGTCGGTCGTCCTGATGGCGTTCGTGTCCTGGCAGCTGCTGCTGGTCTGCCTGATCCCGGTGCCGTTCGTGGTGCTGGCGTCCATCAAGTTCCAGCGCGACTCCAACGAGGCGTACCTCACGGTCCGCGACCGCATCGGCCTGACGCTCTCCTCGCTGCAGGAGGGCATCAGCGGGGTCCGCGTCATCCAGGCGTACGGCCGCGAAGACGTCGAGATCGGCCGTTTCGAGCGCCGCAACAACAGCCTTTACCGGGCGCACATGAAGTCCGTGTTCGTGCAGGCCTGGTACCTCCCCGTCATCGAGGGGGCCGCCGTCGGCTGCACGGCCCTGGTGGTGGCCATCGGCGGGAAGATGGTGGTCAGCGGCACCGCCCAGGTGGGCACGGTGGCGTTCTTCGTCCTCACGCTCTCCAACCTGTTCGAGCCGCTGCAGCAGCTGTCGCAGCTCTTCAACACGGTGCAGTCCTCCGGGGCAGCGCTCCAGAAGCTGTTCGACCTCCTCGACACCCCGGTCGACCTCGAGGAGCGCCCCGACGCCGTCGCGCTGCCCGATCGCGGCGAGCTGGTGGTCGAAGGGCTGTCGTTCGCCTACGGCAGCGGGCCGCCGGTCCTGGCCGACGTCGACCTGGTGCTGCCGCCCGGCGAGAAGCTGGCGCTCGTGGGCCCCACCGGCGCCGGCAAGTCCACCCTGGCCAAGCTGATGGCCCGCCTCTACGCCCCCACGGCGGGTCGGGTCACGTTCGGCGGCGTCGACCTGCGCGACGCCCAGCTCACGTCGCTGCGCCGCCAGATCACGGTGGTGCCGCAGGAGGGCTACCTGTTCCACGGCAGCATCCGCGACAACGTCCGCATCGGGCGTCCGGCCGCCACCGATCAGGAGGTCGAGGACGCCCTGGAGTCACTCGGCCTGCTCGCCCGCTTCGCCTCGCAGGCCAACGGCCTCGACACCGAGGTCAACGAGCGGGGCTCCTCGCTGTCCGCCGGTGAGCGCCAGCTGGTGTCGCTGGCCCGGGCGGCCCTGGCCGACCCGGCCGTGCTCGTGCTGGACGAGGCCACGTCGTCGCTGGACCCGGGCACCGAGGTGCTGGTGGAGACGGCGCTGGAGCGGCTGGTCGAGGGCCGCACGGTCATCGTCATCGCCCACCGCCTGACCACCGCCGAGCGGTCCGACCGGGTGGGGGTGGTGGCCGAGGGCCACCTGGCGGAGCTGGGCACCCACGCCGAGCTGGTGGCGCAGGGCGGCCACTACGCCGACCTGTACCGCAGCTGGGTGCACGGCCTGGCCTCGTCGGCCTGACCGTCGATGCGGTCCGGCCGCCGCCAGATCAGCTGCGCAGGCGGGGGAGCAGGCGGGAGGCGGCCACGGCCAGGCCGCCGAGGGTGGCGAGCACCGCGCCCGCCACCACCGGCGTGCGGACGTCGCTGCCGGTTCGGGCCAGGCTGCCACCGCTTCCGGACCCGCCGCCGGTGCTGCTCTTCGAGGCCGTGGAGGCACCGGCGACCAGCCCCTTCGTGGCGGTTGCCGGCTTGGCGGTCGCCGCCACCGGCTTCTTCGACGGCACCGTGGTGGGCGTTGCGGTTGCGTCCTTGACGCAGGTGTCGATGACGGACTGCTCTGCGACCTCGACCCCCACGCCGGGGATGTCGGGGATGGTCACCGTGGGCGGGAGGGTCGGGGTCGAACCGCCACCAGGAAGGGCGGGCACCGCGGGCAGCGTGGGGGTCGGCAGGCCGCCGCTGGGGGGTGTGGGGAGGCTGACCGGAGGGATGGTCGGCGTCGCCGGCGGAGCGGGGACCGGGGTCGCCGGCTGCGGGGGCAGGGTCGGGAGCGGGATGGGGTTCGGCGGCAGGGTGGGGAGCGTCGCCGGGGGCAGCGTCACCGGGGGGAGGGTGACGCCCGGGAGCGGCCCGTCGGCCGGTGCCGCCGAGGCTCCGGAGCCGAAGAGGACGGTCGCCCCGCACAAGGCGGTCGCGGTGATGCTGGCGCGCACGAAGGCACGGGTCGAACGGTTCACGACGGCTCCTGGGGGGAGAGGAGAGGAACGACCCGCTTTACCCCTTGCGGGTGAAGTCGATACCTCGTCAGGGTAAGAAATCATTCACCTGCAGGTCAGACGGGCGACGGCTGTGCGGGAGGGGCGGCGCTGCCCCTCCCGCACCATCGCGCCGTGAGGCCCCGAGGTGGGGGCTAGGGAAGGAGCCTCACGTTGCGATGCGCCGCCGGCCCCTGAGGAGGGAGAAGCCGGCTGCGAGCAGGAGCAGGGCCAGGAGGGTCATCGCCCCGAGCGGTGCGCCGGTCCGGGCGAGGGTGCCCGTGTCGACGCCGGGGACCGGGGCGACGATGTCAGCCCGGTCCGATCCGTCGGGGTTGCCGATCACCGGGTCCGGGGTGCCCTCCTCGAGCACCGTGGGATCCGTGGGGTCGGTCGGGTTGACCGGGTCCGTCGGGTCCGTCGGGTCCACCGGGGTGGTGGGATCGGTCGGGTCGGTGGGGTCCACCGGGTCCGTCGGGTTCCCGCAGGTGGTGTCGGTCGATCCCAGCAGCCCGACCGTGACGCCGCAGACGTCGATCGGGATGTCGATGCCCGGCCCACCCGGATCACCGGGGCCTCCGGTGCAGGTGGTGTCGTTGTCGGAGATGATGCCGATGACGACGCCGCAGACGTCGATGGGGATGTCGATGCCGGGTCCGCCGGGGCCGGTGGGGCCTCCGGTGCAGGTGGTGTCGTCCTCGGAGATCACGCCGATGACGACGCCGCAGACGTCGATGGGGATGTCGATGCCGGGTCCGCCGGGGCCGGTGGGGCCTCCGGTGCACGTGGTGTCGGTGTCGGAGATCACGCCGACCACGACGCCGCAGACGTCGATCGGGACGTCGATGCCGGGTCCGCCGGGGGTGGCCGGCGTCTGGGTGCAGCTGCTGGTGGTGTCGGAGATGACCCCGACGGTGGTGCCGCACACGTCGACCGGGATGCTGATCCCCGGTCCGTCGGTGCCGCCGCCGGCCGGGGCCTGCGTGCAGGTCGACCCGGCGTCACCGATCACGGCCACGGTGGTGCCGCAGACGTTCACGGGGACGTCGATGTTCGGGTCGATCAGCCCGCCGGAGCCCGGCGCCGTCGGACCCGCGGGTGCGGGTGTCGTCGGTGCCGGTGCCGAGCACGTGCTGCTGGCATCCCCGATGACCGCCACGGTGGTGCCGCAGAGGTCGACCGGGATGTTGGCGTCGATGTCCACCAGGCTGCCGCCACCGCTGGGCTCGGGCGTCGGTGCCGGAGCCGGGTTGGGTGCCGGGGCGGTGGTGCCGCAGCTGCTGTCGGCGTCGGCGATGACGGCGACGGTGGTGCCGCAGAGGTTGACCGGGATGTTGGCGTCGATGTCCACCAGGGCCGGTTCGTCGTTGGGTTCGGGCGCCGGGGGCGGCGTCGGGGCGGAGCACGTCGAGGTCGCGTCGCCGATGACCGCCACGGTGGTGCCGCAGAGGTCGACGGGGACGTCGACGGTGAGGTCGACGAGCTGGGGGGTGTCAGATGGGGCCGCCGATGCGGCCGAGGTGAGCGCGGGTGCGGTGAGCGAGACCAGCCACAGGCCAGCCGCGAGCAGCACCATGCGCAGCACCGTGCGAAGCAAGGTGTTCATGGTTTCCTCCTCGGAATCGATGCATCCGGGCCGGCCCGCTGCCGGCTCCGGGTCGTGCTGATTCGTGGGCGCGCGAAGGCACCCGGGAGGACCGTCAGTCCGGGGACACCTCGGGCCCGGCGCTGGGCGCACGGGCGGGGTCGGGACTGGTGGGGACATCGATCGTGTCGCCGGTGCGCCGTGGGGTCCACGAGGCATCGTCGGCGGCGAGGCCGCGGGGGAGGCCGCCGGAGGCGCCACCGGAGGCGAGGGTTCCGGTGCAGGCGCTCGGGGCCGGGGCGGGCAGCGAGGGGTTGGTGGGTTCGGACCGGCCCGCCCGGTCCCCGGTGGCGCCGTCGGGGCCGGTGGCGCTCGACCGGCCGTCGGACCAGCGGTCGGTGGCCGTGCCGTCGGTGCCGTCGGTGCCGGGAGCGGCTGCCGGGTCCGTCGGGTCGAGGGCGCCGGCCCGGGTGGGGTCGGCGGTGAGGGCGAGGGGGAGCGGTGCGGCCGTCGCACCCGGGTGGGCCGTGCCCGTCGACCCGGTGTGGCCGACGGTGGTCGGGCCGGATCCGTCGACGGCCGTCGGGGGCACCAACGGCGACAGCTCCGGCCCGCCGACGAGCCCGGGGTCCACGGGCGGCAGCTCGGCGACCGGCGTTTCGGGGGTGCCCGGGACGGTCGGGCTGGTCGGCGTGGAGGGGAGCGAGATCGTGCCGACGACGTCGTCGGTGAGGTCGCCGACGGTGTCGACGACGGGTGCCGTCACCGGAGCGACGGCGTCGGTGACGGGGGCGGTGACCGGTGTGACGATCGGGTCGACGGTGGTGACCACGCCCTGCACCGTGGCGCCCACCGGGGCGGTGCCGGTGGCGGTGGTGGTGACCTGATCGACGAGCCCGACCACCGGCGTGAGCGCACCGCCAGGTCCGACGAGTCCACCGAGGAGACCGCCGTCGGCGGCGGTGGCGGCGGGAGCCGCCGGGGCTTCGTCCGCCGCACGGGCACCGGCGGATCCGCCCCACAGGAGGAGGACGGCTCCGCCGGCGAGTGCCGCGGTCAGGAAGCGCAGGACGGCGGCGCGTCGAGGAGCGGGAGCGGCCGACGGGTCGTCGGGCCTTCCTGCTGCTCGGTTCCTTGCCGCCATGGTGTCCTGCCGATGATCGTGGGATGAGTCACGTTCCGCAGCTGTGTACCCACACTCCGCGGTTCACAAACGCTCAATGTGAACACGACACCGCGGAGGGTGAGTTGTCAACCCCTCGAGCGGGATCCCCAGGTCAGCGCCGTCCGCCCGGCGCGGCGCCCGGACCATCGGCGGCCACGAGCCGCTCGGCCACCGCCTCGAGCCGGTCGGGCTCGGCCAGCAGGCCCATCGTCACGCGCACGTGGCCGCCGCCGGGGCGCACCAGGAACGGCGCTCCCGGCGCCACGCCGATGCCCTGCGCCGCCAGCGCGATGGCGGTGGCCTGCTCGTCGGCCACCGGCACCCACTGGTTGATCCCGTCGGTGCACGGTGCGTCGATGCCCCGGTCGGCGAGCGCCCGGGTGAAGGCCGTGCGGCGGTCGGCGTAGGCCGCCTGCGCCCGGCTGATCTGCTCGATGGTGCGGGCGTCGCGCAGCATGCCGAGCAGCACCGCCTGGAGGATCCGGCTGCTCCACCCCGGGCCCAGCAGGCGCCGGGCCGCCAGGGCGTCGACCACGTCGCCGGCGCCGCCGACCGCGGCCAGCCGCAGGTCGGGGCCGTGGCTCTTGGAGAAGCTGCGGACGTGCACGGTCTGCGCCGGCAGCCAGGTCCCCACGCTGATGGGCGGCGCGGTGGCGATGTCGCCGATGTGGTCGTCCTCCACCACCACGGCCCTGGTGCCCTTGACCAGCTTGGCGACCGCCCGGGCGCGCCGTCCCGACATCGTGGTGCCGGTGGGGTTCTGGGCCCGGGGTTGGAGGAACACCAGCGACGGCTTCCGCTCCAGCGCGGCTTCGAGGCCGGTCAGGGAGATCCCCTCGTCATCGAGGTCGACCCCGATGACCTCGGCGCCCAGCTGGTCCAGCAGGTCCAGGACGGGCGGGAACGTGGGGTTCTCCACGACGACCCGGTCTCCGAGGCGCACCACCACCTGGGCGATCCGGTCGATCGCGTCCATCGCTCCGTCGACGACCGTCATGGATTCGGGCTTGAACGGCCACACGCTGCGCAGGGACTCCTCGAGCTGGGGGAGCACCGGCGGATCGAGGTAGGAGCTGGTCAGGTTCTGGCGGGCCACCAAGGCCACGATGGGGCCGAGGTCCGGGAGCAGCGCCGGGTCCGGCGTGCCGGTGGACAGGTCGAGGGCGAAGTGCCCCGGCCCCTCGGTGACGCGGCGGTAGCGGTGGCCGGCGCCGGGGGAGGGCACCTGGCGCACGAAGGTGCCGTTGCGGCCCTTGGCCTCGATGGCGCCGACCTCGGCCAGGATCCGCCACGCCTCGCTGACGGTGGTGGGGGAGACCTCGAGCTCCTTGGCCAGAGCGCGCACGGTGGGCAGGCGCGTCCCCTCCGCCAGGTCGCCGCTGGTGATCAGCCGGCCGATGCCGGCGGCGATGCCCTGGGCGTTGCGGATCTCGATGGCGTCGACGAACGACATGCGGGGCAGCGGCTCCTTCGGCTTCGGGTGCTTTGTACGGTAACAAAGGTCGGATTGTTCAGGCCACTTTGTGTCATTAGGCGCGCGCCGGTGGACCGGCGCGCCGCTGGTGGTGGGCCCGCCGGAGGAGCAACCGTGAAGCGCATCAGCCACTGGATCGACGGCAAGGTCGTCGAAGGCACGTCGGGTCGCCAGGGCGTGGTCTGGAACCCCGCCACCGGCGAGCAGCAGGCCGCCGTGGACCTGGCGTCCGCCGCGGAGCTCGATGCCGCGGTCGCCGTCGCCAAGGCCGCCTTCCCCGCCTGGCGGGCCACCGGCCTCTCCCGTCGCGCCGAGGTCATGTTCCGCCTGCGGGACCTGGTCGACGCCAACCGCAAGGAGCTCGCGTCGGTCGTCACGGCCGAGCACGGCAAGGTCCTGTCCGACGCGCTCGGCGAGGTCGCCCGCGGGCTGGAGAACGTGGAGTACGCCTGCGGCGTCCCGAACCTGCTGAAGGGCGGCTTCACCGAGCAGGCCGCCACCGGCGTCGACGTCTACAGCATCCGCCAGCCGCTGGGTGTCGTGGCCGGCATCACCCCGTTCAACTTCCCGGCCATGGTCCCCATGTGGATGTTCGCCAACGCGGTCGCGTGCGGCAACACCTTCATCCTGAAGCCGTCGGAGAAGGACCCGTCCACCGCCCTGCTCCTGGCTGACCTCCTCGCCCAGGCCGGTCTGCCCGCCGGCGTCTTCAACGTCGTGAACGGGGACAAGGAGGCGGTCGACGCCATCCTCGCCCACCCCGACGTCGCCGCCGTCAGCTTCGTGGGCAGCACCCCGATCGCTCGGTCGATCTACGAGACCGGCACCCGCAACGGCAAGCGAGTCCAGGCACTGGGCGGGGCCAAGAACCACATGCTCGTCCTGCCCGACGCCGACCTCGACATGGCGGCCGACGCCGCGGTCAGCGCGGCCTACGGCTCGGCCGGCGAGCGCTGCATGGCCGTCTCGGTCGTGCTCGCTGTCGACTCGGTGGCCGACGCCCTCATCGACAAGATCACCGAGCGCATCCCGGCCATCAAGGTCGGACCCGGCACCGAGCCCGACTCGGAGATGGGCCCGCTCATCACCGGCGAGCACCGCGACAAGGTCGCCGGCTACGTCACCGGCGCCGCCGACGAGGGCGCCACCGTGGTGGTCGACGGCACCGCCTCGGTCCCGGCCGGCGACGGCTTCTTCCTCAACCCGACCCTGCTCGACGGCGTGGAGCCGGGCATGGCCTGCTACGACGACGAGATCTTCGGCCCCGTCCTCTCGGTCACCCGCGTCGGCTCCTACGACGAGGGCCTCCAGCTCATCAACGACAATCCGTACGGCAACGGCGTCGCCCTGTTCACCCGAGACGGCGGCGTCGCCCGTCAGTTCCAGTTCGACGTCCAGGTCGGCATGGTGGGGATCAACGTCCCGATCCCGGTGCCCGTCAGCTACTACAGCTTCGGCGGCTGGAAGGCGTCCCTCTTCGGCGACCAGCACATGTACGGACCCGAGGGCATCAACTTCTTCACCCGGTCCAAGGTGGTCACCAGCCGCTGGCCCGACCCGGCCACGTCCAGCGTCGACCTCGGGTTCCCCGAGAACCGCTGACCCCTTCGCCGGCCGGGACTCCCTCCCCGGCCGTGCTCCCGGCGCTCCTCCACCCTCGGAGCCGCCGGTGTCGTCGTCCCGCCACCTCCCTCCGGCGGGCGCGACGACCGAGGGGGTGGAGGCCATCCCGCCGGCCTCCACCCCCTCTTGATCGCCGTTGCTGAGCGTCGCCCGATCCGGGAGCGCTCAGGCGATGTGGGCGTCGGCGAGGCTCAGGGCGTCGTCGAGGATGGCCACCCCGTGAGCGAAGTCCTCTTCGCTGATGGTGAGCGGCGGGACCACGTGGATCCGGTTGAAGTGGGCGAAGACCAGCAGGCCCTGCTTCTTGCACGCGGCCACCACCTCGGCCACGGGGGCGGCGGCGGGGCCGGCGGCGTTGAACGGCACCAGCTGCTCGCGGGTCTGACGGTCCTTGACCAGCTCGATGGCCCAGAAGAGGCCGAGGCCGCGGACGTCGCCCACCGACGGGTGGTCCTCGGCGAGCTTGCGGAGGGCGGGACCGGCGACCTCGTCGCCCATGCGGCGGGTGCGCTCGATCAGATCCTCCTCCTCGAAGATGCGGATGCTGGCCACCGCCGAGGCGCACGCGAGCGGGTGGCCGCTGTAGGTGAGGCCGCCGGGGTAGGGGCGCTCGGCGAACGTGGCGGCGATGTCGGCGGAGATCACCACGCCGCCCAGCGGCACGTAGCCGCTGTTGACGCCCTTGGCGAAGCAGATGAGATCGGGCTGCACGTCCCAGTGCTGGATGGAGAACCACTCGCCGCAGCGGCCGAAGCCGGCCATCACCTCATCGGCGATGAGCAGGATGCCGTGCTGGTCGCACAGCTCGCGCACGCCGGCCAGGTAGCCGGGCGGCGGCACGAGGATGCCGTTGGTGCCCACCACCGGCTCCAGGATGATGGCGGCCACCGTCTGGGGACCTTCGACCATGAGCGTGTCGGCCAGGTGCTGGAGGGCCCGCTCGGTCTCCTGCTCGGGGGTCTCGCTGTTGAAGGCGGAGCGGTAGGGGTACGGCCCCCAGAAGTGGACCGTGCCGGGGATGGCCGGCTCCGAGGGCCAGCGGCGGGGATCGCCGGTGAGGCTGATGGCCCCGTGGGTGGCGCCGTGGTAGCTGCGGTAGGTGGCCAGCACCTTGTGGCGGCCGGTGTGGAGCCGGGCCATGCGGATGGCGTTCTCGTTGGCCTCGGCGCCGCCGTTGGTGAAGAAGACCATCTCGAAGTGGCCGCCGGCCTTCTCGGTGATGAGGCGGGCGGCTTCGCTGCGGGCGGGGTTGGCGTGGAACGGCGCGATGGTGGCCAGGGTGTCGGCCTGCTCCTTGATGGCGGCGATGAGCTTCGGGTGCTGGTGGCCGATGTTCACGTTCATCAGCTGGCTCGAGAAGTCCAGGTAGCGGGTGCCATCCTCGGTCCAGATCCACGAGCCCTCGCCGCCCACGATCACCAGCGGGTCGAGCAGCTTCTGCGCCGACCACGAGTGGAACACGTGGGCGCGGTCGTCGGCGTACGCGGCGGAAGAGGTGGCATCGCTCATGCCGCCACGTTACGCCACCCCCGACCCGCCTGTCCCAGGCAGCTTCGAACAGTCCGCTCTTTGTAACAGGTACAAACCCAGGCGAACGTCGTGTGGGAGCGGGTCGTCACCGCACCGTTCCCACACGAAGTTCGGGTTCGGGGCTCGGTGGTTCGAGGAGACGGCGGGAGGCGGCGGGCGGGGTCAGCTGGCGAGCTGGCGCTCGGCTCGGATGTCCGGGAGGAACGCCCGCACGATGCGGACGCCGCCGTCCAAGCTGGGGTGGATGTCGTCGGGCGCCATCGTCGTCACGAGCGTCCCGTCGTCGCCGGGGAGCTGGCTGGTGTAGGTGCCGTCGGGGGCGAGGGCGTCGCGGGTGTCCACGAAGTGAGCCCACGGCCGCGAGGCGAACTCCGCCTCCACCGCGTCGGTCAGGACCGGGCGCAGGGTCTCGATGGCCTCGCTCCGCGTCAGCGGCATGCCGATCCAGTAGACGGTGCGACCCGGCTTCTCGATGATGTCGAGCACCTGGCCGATGCGCCGCTGGTACTCCGCCGCCCACTCGGGGGTGCCGAGCTGGAGGACCGTGCCGTCGTCGAGGGTGATGCCCTGGGTGTCGTTGCCGCCGAAGCCCAGCACGACCACGTCCGGGTCGTGCTGGGTCATGTCGGCGGTCAGCTTGGCGGGCCAGTCGAAGTAGTCGGTGCGCACCAGGCCGGTCGAGCCCTTCCAGTCATCGATGACCTCGACCGGATCGCCGGCCGGCAGCTCCTGCTCCAGGGCCGGGGCGATCCACCCCACCAGCGAGTCCCCGGCCACCAGCACCTTCAAGGGGGCGTCGGCCGTCGGGATCCGCACGGGAGAGCTGCTCGTGGTGGTGGACGATGTCGCCGGATCGGCCTGCTCGGTGGCCCCGCCGTCGTCGCGCAGCACCCACAGCACGGCCACCAGCGTCGCCAGGCAGAGCGCGGCGAAGACCGCGGGCCGCGCCCAGGTGGGGGCGCTCAGGGGTGGACGGGGAGCAGCCATGGGGGGTGGAGGTAGGAAGTCTGGTGGACCGGCCGGACCGGTGCACCCTCAGGCGGCGGGGTCGGCGAGCACCTCGTCCACCAGCACCGGTCGCCCCAGGTCGATGGCGCGGTGCGCGGCCACACCCATCGCCACCGAGAGCAGCCCGTCGGCCAGGCCCACGGCCGGCGCCGCGCCGGTGCGGACGGCGTCGATCAGGTCGAGGTGCTCGAGGTACGACGAGCCGTGGTGGAACCCCTCGTAGGCGACGCGGTCGTCGTGCACGGCCGCGCTGCGCACGCCCGGCCGGCCCTCGGTCCGCAGCCCGACCCGCACGGTGGTGCTGGGCAGGAACGCCTCGACCTTGCCGAGCGGGCCCACGACGGAGATCTCCTCCTGCTCCTCGCTGGCCTCGGCGAACATGCACAGGTCGAGCAGGGCTCGCGCCCCGCCCTCGTAGTCCACGATCACGAAGGCGTTGTCCAAGATGTCCGGGACCTCGCCGCCGTAGCGCTCGTCGAGGTGGTTGACGTCCTGCCAGCCCGAGGCCTGGATCCGGACGGGCCGATCGCCGGTGATGTGGTTCATGAGGTCGAAGAAGTGGCAGCACTTCTCCACCAGGGTCCCGCCGGTGTTGCGGTTGAAGCGGTTCCAGTCGCCGACCTTCTGCAGGAACGGGAACCGGTGCTCGCGGATGGCCACCATCTTCGGCGGGCCCACCGTCCCGGCGCGCACCTCGTGCAGCAGCCGGGCGACGGGCGGCATGTAGCGGTACTCCAACCCGACCCACACGATCGCGTCGCAGCCCCGGTCCCGACGGGCCTCCGCGGCGGCGATCACGGCCCGGCAGTCGGCCACCGTGGTGCACAGCGGCTTCTCCACCAGCAGGTGGAGGTCGGTGGCGAGGACGTCGTCGAGGATCGCCCGGTGGGTCATGTTCGGCGACGACACGATCACCACGTCGACCAGTCCGGAGGCCAGCAGCTCGCGGTGGTCGTCGACCTCGGTGATCTGGTTGCGGCCCTCGCCGAAGAGGATCGTGGCCTCCCAGCTGGGCTGGTTGGGGTCGGCGATGGCGGTGCCCGCCGCCCCCGGCACGTGGTGCAGGTTCCACAGGTGCTCGAGGCCCATCATCCCCGACCCGATGATCCCGTACCGGACGACGTCACCCGCAGCAGCCATGGCCGCAGCATGCCACCGAGGCCCCGCCGAGGGGGCGGGTACGATCCGCTGTCGTGACCGATCCATCTGACCTGCCCTCCCTCGTCGACGCGGGGTGGCGCACCCTCGGGTTCGGGGACGACGACGATCTGGAGGTCGGCCCGCTGGCCTTCGGCTGCTGGCGCTTCAACGGCACCGACGTGGCCAAGGGCCAGGAGCTGGTCGAGACGGCGCTCGACCTCGGCATGAACCTGGTCGACACCGCCGACATCTACGGCCGGGGCCACGGCGGCGGCGGGTTCGGCGAGGCCGAGGAGCTGCTGGGCAAGGTCCTGGCCGCCTCGCCCGAGCTGCGGGAGCGCATGGTGCTGGCCACCAAGGGCGGCATCCGCGAGGGCGTGCCCTACGACAGCTCGGCCTCGTACCTGGAGGAGGCGTGCGACGCGTCGCTGCGCCGCCTCGGCGTCGACGTCATCGACCTCTACCAGGTGCACCGACCCGACCTGTTCGCCCATCCGCTCGACGTGGCCGAGACCCTCGACGGGCTGATCGCCGCCGGCAAGGTCCGCACCGTCGGCGTCTCCAACTACTCGCCGGCCCAGGTGTCGGCGCTCGCCGAGTACCTGGAGGCGCCGCTCGTCTCCACGCAGCCCGAGTACTCGGCCGCCAACCTGTCGGCGCTGCGCGACGGCACCCTGGACCAGGCCATGGCCGAAGGGTTCGCGGTGCTGGCGTGGAGCCCGCTCGGCGGCGGGCGCATCGCCACCGGCGATGGCATGCGGCGCGAGCTGCTGGTGGTGCTCGACGAGCTGGCCGCCCGGGAGGGCGTCGACCGGGCCACCGTGGCGCTCGCCTTCGTGCTCGCCCACCCGTCGGGGCCCGTCGCCATCCTCGGCACGCAGACCCCGGATCGCCTCCGCGACGCGCAGCGGGCGCTCGAGGTCCACCTCGATCGCGTCGACTGCTACCGCATCATCGAGGCGTCCGAGGGCGTGCCGCTGCCGTGACCGACCTCGCCGGTCGCCCGCTCCCGGAGGTCGCCTGGTTCGGTGCCCTCTGCGACGACGACTACGAGCAGCTCGGCGTCCCCGACGCCTCGCTGCGATCGAGCTGGGACCACTGCCGGGACATCGTGCGGGCCGCGGACCGCAACGGGTTCGACGCCGTGCTCCTCCCATCGGGCTACCAGCTCGGCATCGACACGGTGGCCTTCGCGTCGGCCATCGCACCGCAGCTCGAGCGCCTGGCGCCGCTGGTGGCGGTGCGCATGGGCGAGGCGTGGGTGCCGCAGCTGGCCCGCCAGCTGGCCACGCTGGACCAGATCCT
>CALANQ010000474.1 GCA_937926025.1 uncultured Acidimicrobiales bacterium | reverse complement strand
CCTGCGAGGCCGCGGCCGGGGAGATCCGGTCCGAGGGTGGGACCGCGATCGGCGTCGCCACCCACGTGGGCGACCTCGGCGATCTCGAGCGGCTCGTCGAGCGGACCGTCTCCGAGTTCGGCGGGGTCGACATCGTCATCAACAACGCGGCCAACGCGCTGACCCAGCCCATCGGCTCCATCACCGCCGAGGCGTGGCAGAAGTCCACCGACACCAACATCCGGGCCGGGCTGTTCCTCGTCCAGCACGCCCTCGCGCACCTGCGGGAGAGCGACCACGCCGCGGTGGTGAACCTGGTCAGCTGCGGCATCTTCACCAGCGGCTACGGCATGGCCATGTACCTGTCGGGGAAGAGCGCCCTGCTGTCGCTGACCCGGTCGATGGCCGCGGAGCTGGCGGCGTCGGGCATCCGGGTCAACGCGCTGGCGCCCGGGGTCATCGACACCGACATGGTGCGCAACAACCCGCCGGAGTTCCAGCAGCTCATGCTGGCCGGTCAGCCGATGGGCCGCATGGGCACCCCCGACGAGATCGCCACCGCCGCCCTGTTCCTGGCCAGCGATGCGTCGACCTTCATGACCGGCCAGTGCCTCGTGGTCGACGGCGGCCAGACCACCCACTGACCCCTCGGCCCTCTCCCCGCATCGAACTTCGTAGGTGACGGCGACGGTCTGGTGGGGCTGGCCTACGAAGTTCGGATCGGGGGCGGGTGGGGTGACGGGGTGGTCCGTACACTCGGGCGGCCATGTCGATCGAACCGCCCACCACTGTCGACGCCGTACCGGGCGAGGACGGCGAGGACGCGGTCGTGGGCGGGCTGTGGGCGCCGCAGCGGCGGCCGCTGGTGGTCGGTCTGGTGCTCACCATCACGCTGGTGGCGTTCGAAGCACTGGCCATCGCCACCGTCATGCCCACCGTCAAGGACGACCTCGGCGGCCTCACCCTCTACGGCTGGGTGTTCAGCGGCTTCTTCCTCGGCTCCCTCCTCGGCATCGTGGTGGCGGGCCAGATGGCCGACCGGCACGGCCTCCTGCTCCCCTACGCGGCGGGGCTCGGGCTGTTCGCGGTCGGGCTGGTCATCGGCGGGTTCGCCAACAGCATGTTCGTGCTGGTGGTCGGCCGGTGCCTCCAAGGGTTCGGTGCCGGGGCCATCCCGGCCACCGCCTACGTGGCCGTCGCCCGCGGCATCCCCGCGCCACTGCGGCCCCGGATGTTCGCCGTCACCTCCACAGCCTGGGTGGTGCCCGCCGCCATCGGTCCGGCGGCCGCGCTCGGCCTGGAGCACGCCATGACCTGGAGGGCGGTGTTCCTCGTCCTGGTCCCGCTGGTCGTCGTCGCCGGCGTGCTCACCGCTCCGGCGCTCCGGCACCTCGGGCCGCCCGAGGCGGGGGAGCGCCTGACGGTGCCGAACGGGCGGCGGGCCGCCGCCGCCCGCCGTCACGACAGCGATCGCGCCCGGCTGCGCCTCCTGATCGTGCTGGTGGTGGCCGTGGGCATGGTGTTCGCCGCCGGCAGCGGCCCCCCGCTCCCGGTCGCCGTGCTGCTGGCGCTGGTGGGCGCACCGGTCTCGGCCTACTGCGTGATCCACCTGCTCCCGGCGGGAACCGTGCGGCTGGCTCCGGGGATCCCGGCCACCGTCGCGCTGCGCGGCCTGCTGACCTTCGCGTTCTTCTCGGCCGACGCGTTCGTGACCCTCACGGTCACCGACGGCCGGGGCAAGGCGGAGTGGATCGGCGGGGCCGCGCTGGCCCTGTGCACGTTCTGCTGGACCGCGGCGTCGTGGGTGCAGGAGCGGCTGATCGGCCGGCTCGGCCCGCGGCGGCTCGACCAGATCGGGTTCGTCGTGCTCATCGCCTCGCTGATCGGCATGGTGGCCGTCGCCCAGGGCGCGCCCATCGCCCTCACGGTCGTGGCGTGGGGCGCCGGCGGCTTCGCCATCGGGCTGGCCTACGCGCCGCAGGCGGTGACGGTCCTCGCGCTGGCGCCGCCCGGCCAGGAGGGCGCCACCAGCGCGGCCATCCAGCTCAGCGACGGCCTGGGCATCGCCCTCGGCACCGGTCTGGCCGGCGGGGTGGTGGCGCTGGCCGATCAGGCCGGCTGGTCCGTGGCGCGCGGCGTCACGGGGGTGTTCGTGCTGGCGCTGGTGGTGGCCGTCGTCGGCCTGCTGGCGTCGGCCCGGCTACCCGACCGGGTCCCCGCCCAGGTGACCTGACCCGGGTCAGTCCGCTTCGGTCAGCTCGTCGCGGAGCTGGCGCTTCAGGATCTTGCCGGCGGGGTTGCGGGGCAGGGCCTCGTCGAAAGAGAACACCTTCGACGGGGTCTTGAACGGCGGGATGTGGTCGGCCAGGAACGTGCGGAGCTGGTCCGTGTCGATGGTCTCGCCCTCCCGGGGGACGATGGCCACGGCCACCTCCTCGCCCAGTCGCTCGTGCGGAAGCCCGAACACCGCGGCCTCGTACACCGACGGGTGCTCGTAGATGGCGGCCTCGACCTCGGCGCTGTACACGTTCTCGCCGCCGCGCAGGATCATGTCCTTGGCCCGGTCCTCGATGTAGAGGAACCCGTCCTCGTCCATGCGGCCGAGGTCGCCGGTGCGCAGCCAGCCGTCGACGATGGTCTCGGCGGTGGCCTCCGGCTTGTTCCAGTAGCCCCGGATGACGTTGGGGCCCTTCATCCAGATCTCACCGGGCTGGCCCGCGGGGACGGGCCGAGCGTCGGTGTCACGGATCTCGACGGTGAGGATCGGCGTGGACCGGCCGGTGCTGGTGGGATGGGACTCGTAGTCGGCGCCCGAGTTGCCGGGGCCGTAGGCGTTGGTCTCGGTCATGCCGTAGCCGATGTTGGGCTTGGCGGTCTTGAACGAGCTGCCGACCCGGCCGACCAGCTGCGGCGGCGCCGGGGCCCCGCCGCCGCCCACCGACGTGAGGGTGGACGTGTCGTACTTCTCGAAGTCGGGGTGCTCCAGCAGGTCCCAGCTCTGGGTGGGGACGCCGATGAAGTTGGTGACCCGCTCCCGCTCGATGAGCTGGAGGGCCTGACCCGGATCCCACTTGTGCATGATCACGAGCTTGAGACCCGAGGCGAGTGATCCGAGGAAGACCGGCACGTTCCCGGTGACGTGGAACAGCGGCACGATCAGGATGAACACCGGCGCCCCGGTCCGGCCGGCGGCCTCCTCGGGGCGGCGCAGCGAGTCGATGGACGTCTTGCAGCCGAAGCCCATGAGCGCCTGCACGATGGCCCGGTGGGTGGACACGGCGCCCTTGGGGCGGCCGGTGGTGCCGGAGGTGTAGAGGATGGTGGCGTCGTCGTCGGGGCCGACCTCCACCTCGGGCCGGGTGGCACCCACCACCACGACGTCCTCCCAGCGCTCCACGCCGGGCGGCACCTCCTCCTCGTCGAGGCGGACCCCGATGGTGCGCAGGCCCAGCGAGGCCGCCGCGTCGCGGCTGCGCTCGACCCGCTCGAGGTCGGCCACCAGGACCTTGGCGCCGGAGTCCTCCAGGCCGTAGGCCATCTCGTCGGCGGTCCACCAGGCGTTCATGGACACCACCACGGCGCCGATCGACAGCGCGCCGAGGTAGGTGATGATCCACTCCGGGTAGTTCCGCATGGCGATGGCCACCCGGTCGCCCTTCTGGACGCCGTAGTCGTTCACCAGGGCGGCGGCGATGCCGTCGGCCCGGGCGTAGACGTCGGCGTACGTGTACCGCTCGTCCTCGTAGACCAGGTACTCGGTGTCGCCGTAGAGGCGGGTGAGGTCGGCCAGCTCCTTGAGCGACGACGGCGCTCCCTTGAACGCGGTGTAGGTGATGCCGTGGACGACCACCTCGTGGGTCTCGTACCGCTCGCCGGGCGCGGTGATCTGGGCGGAGGCTTCTTCGTAGCTGAGGGTCACGCCAAGGGAGCCAACCGCACCCTGACCCGCCGGTCAAGCGGTGACCGATTTCGGTCAGCGGTCCGTCCCGTTCGTGTCGGTTCACCGCTCGTCGGGCGGTGAACCGACCGCACTTCGCGGGAGGCGGTCGATCGGTGGCGTTCGACCGCCTCGGCGGCGGTGATCTGCCACCGATGCGCTGCGGGGCGGGGCGGGTCAGGGGCGGTTGCGCTGCTCGTCCTTGAGCTTCTGCGCTTCGCGGGCGATCCGGCCGAACTGGCGGCTGCGGCGGTGGCGCTCCACGACGTCGGCGCGGACCTCGGCGGCGGCGGCTTCGGCGTCGAGGGCGCGCCACGCCTCCAGGCGCTCCGCGGGCAGGGAGCCGTCGGCCACCGCGGCCAGGACGGCGCACCCGGGTTCGGACCGGTGGGCGCAGTCGCGGAAGCGGCACTGCTCGGCCAGCTCGTCGATGTCGGGGAACGACTCGGCCACGGCCTCGGTGTCGGTCCAGATGCCGACCTCGCGGATGCCGGGCGTGTCGACCAGGACGCCGCCGCCGTCGAGCAGGTGGAGCTCCCGGTGCGTGGTGGTGTGGCGGCCCTTGGAGTCTCCCTCGCGCACGTCGCCCTCCAGCGCGACCTCGCCGGCCATGAGCGCGTTGACGAGGGTGGACTTGCCGGCGCCGGACTCGCCGATGAGGGCGACGGTGCGCTGGCCCACCCGCTGCAGCAGGTCATCGACGCCCCAGCCTCCCTTGGCGGAGAGGGTCACCACCTCGAGGTCGGGATCGACCTCGGCGGCGATCATCTCCGCTTCGGCCGCAACCTCGGGGCCGACCTTGTCGGCCTTGGTGAGCACCACGAGGGACTCGGCTCCGGCATCGAGGGCGATGGTGATGGTGCGCTGGATGCGGCCGGTGCGGACCGGGCGGTCGAGGCCGCACACCACCAGCACCAGGTCGACGTTGGCCGCCATGGCCTGTTCCTTCTCGCCGGTGCCGGCGGCCCGGCGGCGCAGCAGGGACTCCCGGGGGAGGGTGGCGACGGGGGTGTGGTTGCGGTCGAGCACGACCCAGTCGCCGACCACCGGGGGCGGCTGCACGGGCGGGCCGAACATGGAGCGGACGGGTCCGGCGGCGACGGCGACCATGAGGCCGGCGCCGTCGTGGCGGATGACCCGGCCGGGGACGGGGGTGTCGACGTCGGCCGCAGCCGGGGTCTCGAGGTAGTCGTGGTAGCGGGACGACCAGCGGTCGTCCCAGCCGTAGCGGGTGAGCAGTTCGGTCAACGCAGATCCTTGGAACGGGGCACCGCCGGTGCGGTGCGGTCAGAGCACGGGGACAAGCCGCGCTCGCTGGTCGGTCAGGCGCGCGGCAGGGGGAGGGAGTGGATGGCAGACATGGCTTCTCTCCTCCTGGTGCGCTGGGGATCTGCGGACCAGGGGACGCTACCTCAGCACCTCGGCCCGAGGCTCTGGGTTTCGTGGCGGCGCCCGCGGTCGTCGCCCGCCCGAGGCGGGATCAGAGTTGGCCCTCCGGGTGAACCGTCCCTAGCGTCCACGGCGTGCAGGTCATCCAGGGAGTCGGTCCGTGCGCCACGCCGCTGCCCCCGAGTGCGGTGACCATCGGTGCGTACGACGGCGTCCACGTCGGTCACCGGGCGGTCATCGACCGGGTCCGCGCCCTGGCGTCGGCCGAGGGCCTGAGGACCGTGGTGGTCACGTTCGACCGGCACCCGGCCACGGTGGTGCGTCCGGAGTCCGCACCCAAGCTGCTGTGCGACCTGGACCAGAAGCTGGAGCTGCTGGAGGCCGCCGGCGTCGACGCCACCTACGTCGTCCACTTCGACGAGGAGCGGGCGAAGGAGACGGCCGAGGACTTCGTGCACGAGGTGCTGGCGGGGTGCCTGACGGCCCGCCAGGTGGTGGTGGGCGAGGACTTCCACTTCGGCCACAAGCGCGGCGGCGACGTCGCCCTGCTCCGCACGATGGGCGCCGACCTCGGCTTCGAGGTGCAGGGGCTGGCCCTGGTGGGCAGCGACAGCCAGCCGGCCGACGCGCTCCACACGGTGTCGTCGACGGCCATCCGCGCCCACCTGGCGGCCGGAGATGTGCGGGCGGCGGCCAACATGCTGGGTCGCCCCCACGAGGTCCGCGGCACGGTCGAGCACGGCGACAAGCGGGGCCGGGAGCTGGGGTTCCCCACGGCGAACCTGCGGATCCCCGACGAGATCCAGCTGCCGGCCGACGGCATCTACGCCGGGTGGTTCGAGCGGGCCGACGGCACGGTGCACCCCACGGCGATGTCCCTCGGCCACCGGCCCACGTTCTACGAGCGCCCGGAGGGGGCGCCGCTCCTGGAGTGCAACCTGCTCGACTTCAGCGGCGACCTGTACGGCGAGGCGGTGCGGGTGCGGTTCGTGGAGCGCCTGCGTGGCGAGATCAAGTTCGACGGGATCGACCCGCTCATCGCCCAGATGGCCGCCGACGTGGAGCAGACCCGCGCCCTCCTCGCCCCTTGAGGAGGGGGTCCGCGCGGCCGATCGGGTGGGTGCGCCACACTTGATGTCCTTGTCAGCGCGGGTCGAGAGGGGGAAGGGGAGCGCCGATGGCTAGATCCAGCTCACGCAACCGCCCGGGTCCGGGCGGCGACGACGGCGCCGGCATCGACGTCCTCGCCACCACCGAGGATGAGACCGTCCTGGGGCCGATGCCCCACGAGAAGGCGGTCCCGGCCACGCTGCCCCGCCTGGCCCGCCACACCATCGCGCTGGCCGACGGCCACAAGGTGCGCGTCGCGGTGTGCGGCCGGGGCGTGCCGATCGTGCTCATCCACGGCTACTCGGCCGAGGGGATGCTCTACGCCCAGACCCTCAGCCGCATCGTCACCTCGGGCTTCAAGGTGGTGGCCATCGACGTCGCCAACCACGGCGGCACCCAGGGCCTTCCCACGGGCGGCGCCAACTTCGAGGAGTACACCAAGCTCCTCGGCCGGGTCGTCGACGAGCTGGGCATCAACAAGGCCGTGTACATGGGCCACTCCATGGGCGGCCGCCTGATCACCGAGCTGGCGGCCCGGGAACCGGACCGGGCGCTGGCCGTGATCCTGCTGGACGCCATCGTCGGCGAGCCGTGGGACCGGATCGTCTCGGTGTCCCGGTTCAACCCCTTCGTGCTGGCCGGCGTCGGGGCCATCCTGCTGGCCGATTCGTTCAGCACCGTCCCGTTCGTGCGCGATCCCCGGCAGGCCGTGAAGTTCTCGAAGCTGGCGATGCCGATGGTGGCCAGCCACGTGAAGAACCCCCTGCACCTGATCGGGCCCGGCGTGTCCATCCTGCGGTCCCGCTCGTCGAAGTGGATGCTGGAGAAGCTGGGTCGCGAGGGCGTGCCGGTGGTGGCCATCCACGGCGACCGCGACATCGTGGTCCCGCTGTCCACCGCCCGCAGTGCGGCCAAGCTGGCCGGCGGCGGGGTCGTCGTGGTCGAAGGGGGGCGGCACTCGTGGCTGCTGAAGGACCCCGAGACGCTCCCGGCGATCCTGCGGGAGCTGTTCGACGCGCCGACCAGCGTCGCGGCCCGCAACCGGGACTTCGCCGAGATGGGTCTGGCCCCGGACGCCACGCTGGACGAGATCGAGGCGGCGTTCTACGAGCCCGATGCGCCGGTGCTGGCCTTGACCCCTGAGATCGACCTCACGGCCATCAAGCCGGGCCCTCGTCGCCCCCGCTACCGCTGGCACGTCGACGTCCCCCGCTGAGACCGGCTCCGCCGGGTCCGGCTGGCCTACGGTCGCTGGTGCATCTGCACCGCTGGATCGAGGCCGAAGGAACCTGACATCGATCGGTGTACCTGTGGTTGTCTGATCACGGGCCGTGATGTGAAGGGCGGGCTGATGGACGAGGCAGAGGACGAGGAGCGGGCCGTGCCGGCGCTCCGCCTGCTCGACCCCCGGGGCCGGGATGCGCTCGACGCCTCGTTCCCGCCGGACATCCTCCGGCTGGTCGATCGAGAGGTGCGCCTGCTCGACCGCCACGGCCAGGCGCTGTTCGTCGGGGACCCGCAGGGGAACCTCTCCTACGCGAACCCGGTGGCGATGGCGCTGGGGTGCTTCGGCTGGAGCGGCGACCGGCTGGTCCGCCTCGACGATTGGGAGGTCGTCCGACGCGACGGCGGCGTGGTGGCCGACGGCGACCTGCCCCGGTCGGTGGTGCTGCGGATCGGGCGGACGGTGCACCGCATGGAGCTCGGCCTCCGCGACCCCGAGGGCGCGGTGACCTGGTTCGCGGTGACGGCCAACCCGGTGAAGGCGCGCGACGGCGAGGTGGTGGCCGCCATCACCACGCTGTCGGCCCTCGACGAGGAGGAGCCGGTGCGAGCCGGGGCGCTCCCGTCGGTGGAGGCCCAGGCGGTGGTGGCGTTCGACGGCGACGGCCGGGCCACGTTCGTGAGCTCCGAGGCCGAGCTGCTCTACGGCTGCGAGGCCGACGAGGCCATCGGGCGCCCCGCCGCGGACGTGGTGACGTGGGACCTGCCCGTCGAGCGGATCGAGTCGCTGGTGTCGGGCGGCGGTCGCGACGAGGCCTGGTCCGGGCGGATCTGGGTCCGCCGCCCCGACGCCAGCTGCGTGCCGGCGCGCCTGACCATCGTGCCGGTCACCACGCCGGACGGGGGTCGCGGCGCCATCGCGATCGCCGGTGCCGATGAGGCGGTCGGCCGAGCGCCCCGTCCTGAGCGCGCCGCGGATCGAGACGAGCTCACGGGACTGACCACGCGCCGCCGGTTCCTGGACGCGCTCCATCGCCGCTGCGCCGGGCGGGGACCGAACGAGACGCCGATCGTCCTCGTGGTCCTGAAGCTCGAGGGGCTGCGGATCATCAACGATGTGGAGGACCACCGCACCGGCGACCAGGTGATCCGCACCGCGGCCCGCTCGCTCATGACGGCCATGCACGTCGGGGACACCGCCGGGCGGATGTCCGGCACGTCGTTCGCGGTCTGCTTCCAGCCCGAGGAGCACGCGTCGGTCGAGGACTACGTGGCCCGGCTGCAGCGGGCGATCGAGCTGCCGATCCCCGTGGGGTCCGAACACGTGACCCTGCGCTGCTCCGCCGGCTTCGCCGAGACCTCCGACTCGCTGATGAGCGCCGACTCGCTCCTCCAGGCGGCCGACATGGCCCTGGCCCGGGCCCGGGTGCTGGCGAGGGATGCATCGCTCGTGTTCGACGAGCAGCTGCGCGAGCGCCTCCACCGCGACCAGCGCATCGAGGAGGCGATCCGCTCGGCGCTCGCCTCCGGGACGGTGGGCGTCGGCTACCAGCCGGTGGTGCGGGTCGCCGATGCGACCATGGTGGGCGTCGAGGCGCTCATCCGCCTGCAGGATGCCGACGGCCAGGTGCTGTCGGCGCTCGATGTGATCACGGTGGCGGAGCAGCGCGGCCTCATCGGCGACCTCGGGCTGCTGGTGCTCGAGACCGCGTGCCGGGCGGCATCGACCTGGACGCGAGCCGACGGTGGACCGGAGCTCCACGTCGCGGTGAACGTGTCCGCCGAGCAGCTGCTGGATCCGCACCTCGACGCCAAGGTCGGTCGCGTCCTGGGCGAGACCGGCCTGGACCCGTCCCGGCTGAACCTCGAGATGACCGAGAGCGTGCTGATGAGCGACTCGACGTGGAGCGCCGGTCAGCTCGCCAAGCTGAAGGCGCTGGGCGTGGACCTGTCGGCCGACGACTTCGGGACCGGGTACTCGTCGCTCGCCTACCTGAAGCGCTTCCCGCTCGACGTGATCAAGGCCGACTTGTCGTTCGTGGCCGGTCTGCCCGACAGCGTGGAGGACGTGGCCGTGGTGCACGCCATCGTCGGCCTGGCCGACGTGCTCGGGCTGAGCGTGGTGGCCGAGGGCGTCGAGACATCCGACCAGCTCGACGCGCTGCGCGCCCTCGACTGCGAGCTGGGCCAGGGGTACCTGTGGAGCCCGGCGGTCCCGGCGGACGAGGTGCTGGCCGTGGCCGAGCGGATCGGCCGGGGGGAGCAGAACTGACGCTGCTGTCGGTTCTCGACCGACCGGTCGGGTTTCCCGAGCACACCGTCGAGCGTGGTTCTACAGTCACCCTCGGTAGGGAGGTGGACATGCGGCTGAGCGACGAACTCCTGAGGGGTCTGCTCGAGGCTGCCCCGGACGCCATCGTCGCCGTCGACGATGCCGGCCGGATCGTGTTCGCCAACCGCCAGACGCTCGATCTGTTCGGGTGGGAGGAGGGGACGCTGGTCGGCGCCGAGGTCGAGGCGCTGGTCCCGGAGCGCTTCGGCGACCGCCACCCCGACCTGCGGGCGTCCTACGCCAGCGCCCCGTCGTCGCGCCCCATGGGGGCCAGCACCGAGCTGTGGGCCCGGCGGCGCGACGGCTCCGAGTTCCCCGTCGAGATCAGCCTCAGCGCGATCCAGACCGACGAGGGCCAGCTGGTGGCGGCGGCCATACGCGACGTCACCCTCGCCCGCCTCGCGGAGCAGAAGTTCCGCGGCCTGCTGGCCTCGGCGCCCGACGCCATGCTCGGCGTCGACGCCGATGGCCGGGTGGAGCTGATGAACGAGCAGGCGGAGCGCCTCTTCGGCTGGCCCGAGTCCGAGCTGATCGGCCAGCCGATCGAGGTGCTGGTCCCGCCCTCGGTGGTGGGCCGCCACGTGGCCCACCGGGCCGGGTACCTCCACGAGCCGATGTCGCGCCCGATGGGCCTGGGCCTGCAGCTGTCCGCCCGCCGACGGGACGGCTCCGAGTTCCCCGCCGAGATCAGCCTCAGCTCGATCGCCTCCGCCGACGGCCGGTCCATGGTGCTGGCCGCGGTCCGCGACGTCAGCGACCGCTTGGAGCTGGAGCGGCAGCGCCAGCGCCGCGAGATCGAGGCGCAGCGCGAGCAGTCGCACCGGCTGGAGAGCATCGGGCAGCTCGCCGGAGGCGTGGCGCACGACTTCAACAACCTGCTCGGCGTCATCTTGAACTACGCCACGCTGGCCCAGCGGGCGATCGACGACCCGGCGGTCAGCGACGACCTCCAGCAGATCCGCAACGCCGCCGAGCGGGCCGCGGACCTCACCCGCCAGCTCCTCGCCTTCGCCCGGCGCGACGTGACGCGGGCCGAGGTGCTCGACATCGGCGAGCTGGTCGGCCGGTTCGCGCAGATGCTGGACCGCACCCTGGGCGACAGCGTCGACCTGGTGGTGGCGTGCGACCGGGGCGTGCCGGCGGTGGTGGCCGACCGGCACCAGATCGAGCAGATCCTCCTGAACCTGTGCCTCAACGCCCGCGACGCCATGCCGAGCGGCGGCTCCCTCGTGGTGGCGTGCGATGCCGTCGACGCGGAGGCCGCCGAGCTGCAGCTCCCGTCGGGCTCGTACGTCCGCCTGTCGGTGCGGGACCGGGGCGTCGGCATGGCGCCCGACGTGGTGGACCGGGCGTTCGAGCCGTTCTTCACCACGAAGGCGCCGGGCGAGGGCACCGGCCTCGGCCTGGCAACCGTCTACGGCATCGTCCAGCAGAACGAGGGCGCCGTCCGGCTGCTGTCCACGCCGGGAGAGGGCACCACCGTCGAGGTGTACCTGCCCGCCAGCGACGACGTGCCCGAGGGCGCGCAGCACGGGGTCGGCGAGGTCGACCCGGGCACCGAGCGCATCCTGCTGGTGGAGGATGAGGAGTGGCTCCGCCGGGTCGTGGCCCGGATGCTGGGCGAGCAGGGCTACGAGGTGGTCGAAGCAGCGGACGGGGTGGCGGCGCTCGATGCCATGGCCGGCATCGACCGGCCGGTGCACCTCGTGCTCACCGACGTGACGATGCCGCACATGAACGGCCCGGAGATGGTGCGGGAGCTGCGGTCGCGCAACGGTCCCGACCTCCGCGCCCTGTTCATGTCCGGCTACGCCCCGGCCCAGAGCGACCTGGAAGGCGAGACGCTCCTGTCCAAGCCGTTCACGGAGCAGGACCTGTTCGACGCCGTCCGGAGCGCGCTCGATGGGTGAACCGGTCTCGGACGGTGAACCGATCCGGGTGGTGATCATCGACGACCACCGGATGTTCGCGGAGAGCCTGGGGCGCCTGCTCTCCGATCAGTCCGACATCGAGGTGGTGGCCACCGTCGGCGACGGCGACGCCGGTCTCGAGGCGGTCCGCCGCCACCAGCCTCGGGTGGTCCTGCTGGACAACGTGCTGCCGGGCCGGACCGGCGTGGAGGTGGCAGCCGACATCCGGGAGGCCCTGCCCGACACGATGGTCGTGATGCTCACCGGTGCGGTGGACGACCGCGTGCTGCTCGGCGCCATCGACGTCGGCTGCTCCGGGTTCCTCACCAAGGACCACGCCGCCGCTGCGGTGGTCGACGCCGTGCGCTCGGCCGCCCAGGGGGACGTGCTGATCCCGCCCGTCCTGCTGGCCCGCCTGCTGCCCCAGCTGAACCGGGCCCACCGCGGCCTCGGCTCCGACCTGTCGAACCGGGAGCTCGAGGTGCTGGACCTGCTGGCGACGGGCGCGGCCAACAAGGAGATCGCCACGTCGCTGTCGCTCAGCGTCAACACGGTGCGCAACCACGTGCAGCAGGTGCTGGTGAAGCTGGGAGCTCACTCCAAGCTGGAGGCGGTGGCCACCGCCGTCCGCGAGGGCATCATCCGCTATCCGACGGGGTGACGACGGACAGCGCAGCGGCCAGCAGGAGCAGCAGCGTGTCGATCGCTCGCCCGTTGCGCTCACCCGTCCCGCCCTCGGGTTCGCCGTCGATCCAGATCCAGATCCGCTCGCCGTCGCGGCGGAGGCCCAGCTCGCCCACGAACCGCTGGAAGAGCTCCTCGGGCCCGTACGGCCGCCAGAGGAACGCGGTGGCGGGGAGGCCCGGCTCCCCGAGGCGCACCCAGGGGCGGCGGCCGGGCCGCTGCAGCGGTCGAGCGTCGGGCGCAGCCAGGAGCAGGAACGGCTGGAGCCAGGTGGCCGGGCGCTGGTCCAGCCGCGCCGCGATCTCGTCCCACGCCTCGGCGGTCACGTCGATCGGATGCTCCCAGCGCACGGCGACCTCCCTCGTGGCATCGTCCCCGGCCACGGGTTCCGCGGCCAGACGCACGTGCCCCGCGTCGGGTGGTGCAGATGGACCACGGGGACCCACCGCAGCGGGCGGTTGGGTCGAACGGGGGTTCGGGGGCTACGCTGGTCGACCGTGCCCACAGGGGGCACACCGCTCCTGGGCAGGCAGAGGACCTGCGGTCCGAGGGGCTGGGTACGAGACCCGCAGAGGAACAACGAACCAGTGTCTGAGATCATCGATCGCCAGAAGCCCGACGTCATCTCCGAGCATCGCCTCCACGAGACCGACACCGGGTCCCCCGAGGTGCAGATCGCGCTGCTCACCAAGCGCATCAACCACCTCAACGAGCACCTCAAGGTGCACAAGAAGGACCACCACAGCCGGCGCGGCCTGCTGATGCTGGTGGGCCGCCGCCGCAACCTGCTCGACTACGTCAAGGACAACGACGTCGAGCGGTACCGGACGATCATCGCCACCCACGGCCTGCGCCGCTAGGTCCGAAGCTCTGCCACGAGCGGCCCTCCGGGGCCGCTCGTGCGCTTTGAGCACCCACGTTCGCAACACAACACCAACCGGCGGGTTCCACGAGGTCAGTTGTCAGTCGCCCATCGCTCGGCCATGCGGGTCGGGAGATCGTCGACTGGGAACTGGCCGGGGGGATCTGCCTCACACCGGAGCACACGGCTCCAGAGGAGATAGCCACATGGCTGAGATCAGCGTCACCGGTCCCGTTTCGGGGACCGACAAGACCCTCACCCTGTCGACGGGGGTCTACGCCCCGCAGTCGCAGGGTGCGGTCGTCGCCAAGATGGGCGACACCCAGGTGCTCGCCACCGCCAACGGCGCGAAGGAGGTCCGCGAGGGCACCGACTTCTTCCCGCTGACCATCGACGTCGAGGAGAAGGCGTACGCCGCCGGCAAGATCCCCGGCTCGTTCTTCCGCAAGGAAGGCCGTCCGTCGGACAACGCGGTGCTCGTCTGCCGCCTCATCGACCGTCCGCTGCGCCCCTCGTTCCCGAAGGGCTTCCGCAACGAGACCCAGGTCGTCATCACCGTCCAGGGCGCCGATCAGGTGAACCCCTACGACGTGGTCGCCATCAACGCCGCCTCGGCGTCGCTGATGCTCACCGGCCTGCCCTTCGAGGGCCCCATCGGCGGCGTGCGCCTGGCGTACTCGCAGGACGGCCAGTGGATCCCGTACCCCACCTTCGAGGAGCAGGAGGAGTCCACCTTCCAGATCGTGGTCGCCGGCCGTGAGGTCGACGGCGAGATCGCCATCATGATGGTGGAGGCCGGTGGCACCGAGAAGGCCTGGAGCTACTACGAGGACGGCGCCCCCAAGGTGACCGAGTCGGTCATCGCCGGCGGCCTCGACGCCGCCAAGGTGTGGATCGCCGAGTCCCTCGCCCTCCAGAACGAGCTGGTCGCCAAGGCCGGCCGCAAGGATCCCATCGCCTGGGAGAACCAGATCGACTACAGCGACGAGATCGAGACGGCGGTCGCCGCCTTCACCGACAAGGTCACCGCCGCCAACGTCATCGCCGACAAGACCGAGCGCAACGCCGCCAACGACGTCGTCAAGGCGGAGGTCGTGGCCGAGCTCACCGGCGAGGGCAAGCCCTTCGAGGGCCAGTCCCGCCAGGTGAAGAGCGCCCTCAAGGAGCTCACCAAGTCCGTCATCCGCCAGCGGGTCATCGACGAGGGCGTCCGCATGGACGGCCGTGGCGTCACCGACCTGCGGCCCGTGTCGGCCCAGGTCGGCCTCATCCCGACGGCGCACGGCACCGGCCTGTTCCAGCGTGGTGAGACCCAGGTCCTCAACGTGCTGACCCTCGGCCTGCCGAAGATGGACCAGCTCCTCGACACCGTCGACCCGGTGACCAAGAAGCGCTACATGCACCACTACAACATGCCGCCCTACGCCAACGGCGAGACCGGCCGCATGGGTGGCACCAAGCGCCGCGAGGTCGGCCACGGTGCGCTCGCCGAGCGGGCCCTGCTCCCGCTGGTCCCGAGCCTGGAGGAGTGGCCCTACGCCCTCCGCCTGGTGTCCGAGGTCATGAGCTCCAACGGCTCCACCTCCATGGGCTCGGTGTGCGCCTCGTCGCTGTCGCTGATGGACGGCGGCGTGCCGCTGAAGGCCCCGGTGGCCGGCATCGCCATGGGCCTCATCGCCGAAGAGGGCAAGTACGTCACCCTCACCGACATCCTCGGCTCCGAGGATGCGTTCGGCGACATGGACTTCAAGGTCGCCGGCACCAGCGAGTTCGTCACCGCCCTGCAGCTCGACACCAAGATCGAGGGCCTGCCCTCCGAGGTGCTGGCCAAGGTGGCCCGCCTCGAGATCCTCGACGTGATGAACGCCGCCATCGCCGCCCCGCGGGAGACCGTGGGCGCCTCGGCGCCGAAGATCATCAGCTTCGAGATCCCGATCGACAAGATCGGCGAGATCATCGGCCCGAAGGGCAAGGTCATCAACGCCATGCAGGCCGAGACCGGCGCCGACATCTCCGTCGACGACGACGGCATGGTCGGCACCGTCTCCATCGGCTCCTCGGACATGGGTGCGGTGCAGGAGGCCGAGCGCCAGATCCGTCTCATCCTCAACCCGCCGTCGGCCGAGGTGGGCGCCACCTACAACGGCCGGGTGGTGAACATCACCAAGTTCGGTGCGTTCGTCAACATCCTCCCGGGCCGTGACGGCCTGGTCCACATCTCCAAGATGGGTGGCGGCAAGCGCATCGAGAAGGTGGAGGACGTCCTCGAGCTCGGTCAGGAGATCGAGGTCAAGGTCGACGACGTCGATCCCAACGGCAAGGTGTCGCTCACCCCGGTCACCCCGCTGGTGCCCGGTGGCGGCGAGGGCGGCGACGCTCCCGCCAGCAGCGGCTCCGACGACGGCCCGGCCTCCTCGGCTCCGGCCCGGGAGACGGTCTCGTTCGAAGATGCCTTCGACGCCGAGGTGCGCGAGGAGTTCGGTGACCTCGGTCCCGGCTCGGAGCGCCCCGGCGGCAACGGTGGCGGCCGCTCCGGCGGCGGGCGCCGTGACGGCCGTCGCGGCGGCGGCCGGCGCTGAGCCAGCCGTGTCGCACGGGTCGGGCCCCGGTGCCTGACCTGCACGTTCCGTAACCCGTCGGTCCCGGCCATCCTGGCTGGGACCGACGGCGTTTTCCCCTTCTGCCCTCCGACCCGATCGAGCCCATGACCATCCAGCGCACCGACCTCCCTTCCGGCCTCACCGTGGTCACCGAGGCCATGCCCGGGGCCCGGTCGGCCAGCTTCGGCTGCTGGGTGCGCGTCGGTGCCCGTGACGAGGTCGGCGAGCTGGCCGGCGCGTCCCACTTCCTGGAGCACCTGCTGTTCAAGGGCACCGGGTCCCGCAGCGGTCGGGAGATCAGCGAGGCCATCGAGGCCGTGGGCGGCGAGCTCAACGCCCACACCGCCCACGAGCACACCGCCTTCTACGCCCGGGTGCCCGCCGAGTCGGCCTCGGTCGGCCTGGAGCTGCTGTGCGACGTGGTCACCTCGCCGGCGTTCGACGTCGACGACGTGGAGTCCGAGCGCCACGTCATCCTCGAGGAGCTGCACCTGGCCGAGGACGAGGGCGACGACCGGGTCCTGTCGCTGGCGCACGAGGCGCTGTGGGGCGACCACCCGCTCGGCCGGGAGGTGCTCGGCACGCTGGAGACCATCGACGGCATGGACCGCGATGCCATCGCCGCCTTCTTCGAGCACCACTACCACCCGGCCAACCTGGTGCTGGTGGCCGCAGGGGCCGTGGACCACGAGGCGGTCGTGGCGGCGGGGGAGCGGTTCCCGCACCGGGAGGCGGGCGCTCGCCCCGAGCGCACGGCGCCGTCGGGTCCCATCCCGGTCCGCGACCGCATGCTGCTGCGCCGGCCGTCGGAGCAGGCCCACCTGTGCCTGGTCTGGCCGGCGGTCGCCTCCGACGACCCGGACCGCTACGCCCTGGGCGTGTGCAACCAGATCCTCGGCGGCGGGCTGTCGAGCCGTCTGTTCCAGGAGATCCGCGAGGAGCGGGGCCTGGCCTACACCGTGTTCTCGTCGGTGGCGTCGTTCTCCGATGCGGGCTCGCTGGCGGCGTACGTCGGCACCGGAGCCGAGCGGGCCGACGAGGTCCGCAAGCTGGTCCTGGAGATCACCGCCCAGCTGGTGGCCGACGGGGTCACCGAGCGCGAGTGGGAGGTGGCCCGCGGCTACCTCGAGGGCTCGTTCCTGCTCGGCCTGGAGGACAGCGGCAGCGTGATGGCCCGCCTGGGCAACCACGTGTGCTCCCGGGGCCGGGTCACGCGGGTCGAGGAGCAGCTCGCCAAGCTGCGGGCCGTCACCCCGGACCAGGTGGCGGCGGTGGCCCGTCGCATCCTCGACACGCCGCCCACGACGTGCGG
>CALANQ010000473.1 GCA_937926025.1 uncultured Acidimicrobiales bacterium | reverse complement strand
GACCAGGTAGGGCACCATGTTCCAGCTTCCGGTCAGGTGGTCACCGGTCTCGGTCTGGAGCGCCCGGATGATGGCCAGCGTCCTGACCCCGAGGCCGAGGCAGAGCAGCACGGCACCGCCGACGCCGAACGCGAAGAACCGCTTCAGCATGACCAGCGGGTCGACCATCTCCTGCTTGGCGTAGTCGCGGATCAGGAGCCACAGGTCGTTGATGACCTCTCGGACCCCCTCGTGCTCAGCTGGCTTCGGACTCGCAGCGGCCACTTCGTCTCCTGGCGTCGGGCGGGAACTTCCTACTTGGAACCGGGGGGTGGTGCAAGAAGCCCGGTGATCAGGGGTTCCCGCTACGAGGCGGGCACAACCACCTGGGCGTCGGCCTCCACCGAACAGCGGTCGAAGAGGTCAGCGGCCCGGGCATCGACCGCCTCGATCGAGGCCAGCACGCCGGGCAGGGCGCCAGCGGCCGGCGCCGCCGAGAGGGCACCCATCTGGGCGACCGCGACCGGGTCGACGACGGGAACCGGCGGGGCGTCGGCGTCGGGGCACGGCGGCAGGTAGGTGGCCAGGACCTCACCCAGGAAGGCCTGGGCGCGGATCGGGTCGCGCCCCTCCTGGTCGCCGTTGGCGATGAAGGCGAACGTGGCCACCTCGCCGTCGGGCAGCTCCACGAACCCGGCCAGCGAGCGGACGCCGTTGAGGGTCCCGGTCTTGGCCCGCAGCTTGCCCTCGGCCTGGCTGCCGCCGAACCGGCTGGCCAGCGTGCCGGTCTTGCCGGCGACGGGCAACCCGGCCCCGAGGAGCCCGTCGATCCCACCGGACGCGTCGAGCACGCCCACGAGCTCGTCGCAGGTCACCTGGTTGGCCGGGTCCAGGCCGGAGCCGTCGGCGACGAAGCTGCCGGTGGGCGCCAGGTCCTCCCGGCTGAGCCAGTCGGCCACCTGGCGGTTGCCTGCGGCCGTGGTGCCGCCGGTCCCGCTGACCACGCCCAGCTCCTTGGACAGCATCTCGGCGGTCTGGTTGTCGCTCCGGACGAGCATGTCGCCGATGATGTCGGTGAGCGGGGGCGAGTCGATGGTGGCCAGCACGGAGGCGCCGGCGGGCGCCTTGCCCGCCACGGCCTCGCCGGTGACCTCGATCCCCCGCGCCTCGAGCACAGACTGGAACGCCCGGGCGGCATCGGTGGGCGGATCCTCGCTGCGCACGCGGCGCAGCTCGCCGTCCTCGTTGGGCCGCAGCAGGTAGCCCTCGTCGACGCTGAGGGCGCTGAGCGGGCCGGACTGGTTCTGGGTGACGAAGCGGGCCGGCCAGGTGGGTCCGACCCGGACCGAGTCGTAGCGGGACTCGTCGCCCACGACCCGACCCTCGATCTTGGTGACGCCGGCCTCCTTCAGGCGGCGGGCCAGGGCATCGAGCAGGGTGGACGGGCGGCTGTCGGGGATCTGCTGGACGGTCTTGTAGAAGCTGGACACCAGCCCGGGGTCGCTCCCACCCACCAGGGTGATGTCGCCGGAGACCACGCCGTCGGCCGACGGCTCCGGGCCCACCACGTCGGTGGTGAAGACGGTGTCGGGCTCCATGAGGTCCAGCGCGGTGGCCGACGTCAGGAGCTTCTGGGTGGAGGCCGGCGTCTGCGGGTCGTCGCTGCGGTGCCGGTACACGGTGCTGCCGCCGATGGCGACCGAGATGCACGTGTCGTCGGGCGCGAGGCCGGCGACGCTGTCGAGTGCCTTCGAGAGCTCCGGGTCAGGCCCGGGGACCGTCTGCGCCTCGGCGGTCGGCGCGGCCGAGACCAGCGCGGCCCCGGCGAGCAGGACGGCCGCCGCCGCGGACCGCCAGCGGACCGATGGGGTCACGCCAGTCCCCGCTCGGCCAGCCAGCGGGCCCGGCGGTAGGCGTGCTCCAGGGCGGTGACGGCGCGGTTGGCCGAGGCGTAGCAGAGCCGACCCGTGGCGCGGACGGCCGCAGGAGCGGCGTTGTCCGGGTCGGCGACCGCCAGCTCGGTGGCGAGGAGGATCGGCTTGCCGGTGGCGTTCGAGATGTCGTGCGCGGCTTGGGCGAAGCGAGCGTCCTGGCGCTCGTGGTAGGCCACGATGCGCTCCAGGCCGTGATCCGGGTAGAACCGGCCGCTGCGCATGAGGCGGGCCTGGTTGGCCTGGATCCCGATGCCGAGCTGGATGACGGCGTCGACGCCGTCGTGCGCAGCGATGAGCTCCAGCACCTCGGGGATGGTGTCACGGGTCTCGCCGCCGGCCAGGTCGACCGGGTTGTTGCGGCTCCAGCGGGGCGGGAGCTTCTGGTCGATGGCGGCCAGGAGGTCCGCGGGCAGCTCGGCGAGCACGAGCTCGCTGCGGGTGATGGCATCGGCGGTGACGACTCCCCACCCGCCCGCGGTGGTCATCACCACGACGCGCGGCCCCGTGGGCAGGGGCTGGGTGGCGAACGTGGCGGCCGCCTCGAACGCCTCCTCGACCGTGGCCGCCCGGGTGAGGCCGGCCTGGCGGCACGCGCCGTCGAAGACGCGGTCGTCGGTGGCGAGGGATCCGGTGTGGCTGGCGGCGGCCCGCTGGCCGCCCGAGGTGGCGCCGCCCTTGACCAGCACCAGCGGCTTGCGGCGGGCCACCGAGGACATGCGGTCCAGGAAGGCCCGGCCGTCGGGGACGCCCTCGACGTAGGCCAGCCCGACCTTCGTCTCCGGGTCGTCGGCGTAGAAGTCCAGGTAGTCCGGCACGGTGACGGCGGCGGCGTTGCCGGCGCTCACCGCCCGGCTGATGCCCACGCCGGTCTGCACGGCGTAGTTGAGGAACGACGACACGAAGTTGCCGGACTGGCTGGCCACGCCGATGGACCCGGCCGGCGGGTACGGGGCCACGATCTGGGCGCACAGCTTCGACGGCGTCGACACGACGCCCCGGCCGTTGGGCCCGGCCCGGAGGGTGCCCAGCTCGTCGCACAGCGCCACCAGCTCCGCCTGGGC
>CALANQ010000472.1 GCA_937926025.1 uncultured Acidimicrobiales bacterium | reverse complement strand
CCCCCGCCGACCCCGCCGCCCCGATCCCGGGCGAGCTGGCGCTCACCGGACCGCGGGACATGACCGGCCCCACGGTGTTCGGCATCTCGGCGGTGGCGGCGGGCTTCGCCGTGCTGGCCGCCCGCCAGCGGCTGCTCGACGACGACGCCGAGGAGGCTCCCCCGGCTGGGTGACCGATCGTGCCCGCGACCTGCGGATCCGCCACCTACGCTGGGGATCTCCGCGGGGCAGAAGGGGCGCCCGGGCATGGATCCACAACCGGGTGCGACGGGCTCGCACCGAACCACCGCGATCGTCGCCGCTCTCGGCCTCGCCGCGTACCTGGGTGCCGCCGTGTGGGCCCGCGAGATCAGCCTGGAGGGTCCGGCGCTCATCTGGTTCCCGCCGGCCGCGGTCGCCATCGCCCTCTGCTTCTTCCGACCCCGGCTGGTGTGGCTGGTCCTGGTCGCGGAGCTCATCAGCACCCCCATCATCATGGGGCTGGGCGACGAGTACGGCCTCGTCCTCCTGCTGGTGAACTCCATCGGCCTCGCCGCCGCCTACGCCTTCGGCGCGTGGGTGCTGCGCCGGCTCGCCCTCGACCCCCGGCTGCGCAACCCCGAGGACCTGGCGGTGCTGGCGCTGGGCATCGGTGCGGGGGCCGCCGTCGCCACCGTCATCGGCGTCGGTGTCCAGTGGGCCGCCGACCTGGTGCCCACCGACGACCTGGCCCGGTCCGCCGCCCTCTTCTGGGTGGGCGACATCGTCGGCGCAGCCTGCCTGCTCCCCGCCCTGATCATCGCCGGCAACGACCTCGACCAGCACCGCCGCATCCGCCTCGCGGACGACGAGGACGCCGTCCCCCGGTGGCAGCTCGGCGTGGAGCTGCTCCTGCCCGCGGTGATCGGCTTGGCGCTGATGGAGATCGGCGAAGCGCCCATGCGGTTCGTGTACCTGGCGTTCATCCCGGTGGTGGTGGTCGCCGTCCGCCACGGGGTCGCCGCCGCCGCCGTGTCGTCGGCCGCGCTGTCCGCCGTGATGACCGCCGGCGCCCACCTCCAGCTCGACGGGGTGCTGGACCGCTCGGACTTCCAGCTGCTGCTGCTGGTGCTGGTGGTCACGGGGGTCACCACCGGCTCCGTCGTGTCCTCCCGTCGCGATGTCAGCGCGGCGAAGGAGCGGGTGAGCGACATCATCGAGGCCACGCCGGACCTGGTCGCCTCGGCGTCGCGGGACGGGACCATCCGCTACCTCAACCCCGTCGGTCGCCACCTCCTCGGGTTCTCGCCCGACGCCACGCCCAGCGCCCGGGCCTTCGACTTCTTCCCCGACGACCTGGCCCAGGACCTGGTCCGCGAGGGCATGCGCACCGCGGAGCGGACGGGCACGTGGACCGGCGAGAACCGGCTGCGCCGACCCGACGGCCACGAGATCCCCGTCTCGCAGGTGCTCATCGCCCACCCTGAGCTCGACGACGACGGCCAGCGCCTCTACAGCACGATCTGCCGGGACATGACCAGCCAGCGGGCGCTGGAGGACCAGCTGCGGCGCGCCGCCCTCTACGACGACGCCACCGGGCTGCCCAACCGGGTGCTGCTGGTGGAGCAGCTGGCCCGGGCGGTGCAGGCCATCGAGCGCGACCGCCGCGTTGCGGTGCTGTTCGCCGACCTGGACCACCTCCAGCGGGTCAACGAGACGTTCGGCTTCGCGGCCGGGGACCAGGTGGTCGCCACCATCGCCCGGCGCCTGGGCGACGTGGTCCGGGCCCAGGACCTCGTCGCCCGCCACGGCGGCTCGCAGTTCGTGGTGATCCTGGCCGACGTGCCCGACGAGTTCGAGGCCATCCTCCTGGCCGACCGGCTCCTCGCCTGCTTCGCCGAGCCCGTCGACGCCGGCGGACGGGAGCTGAAGGTGACCGGCAGCGTGGGCATCACGCTGGTGGAGGCCGGTGACGACCACCTCGCCGCGCTGCGCAGCGCGGAGATCGCGCTCCACCGGGCCAAGGAGGCGGGCGGCGGGCGGTACGCGCTGTTCGACGATGCGCTGCAGGTCCGATCGCTGCACCGCCTCGAGCGGGAGGCCGACCTGCACGAGGTGCTGACGAAGCAGACGTGGACGCTGGCCTACCAGCCCATCTTCGACTCCACCTCGGATCGGGTGGTGGGCGTGGAGGCCCTGCTCCGGTGGACCCACCCCACCCGCGGCCCGGTCCCGCCGTTCGACCTGATCCGCCTGGCGGAGCACACCGGTGCCATCGTGGCCCTCGGCCGCGAGATCTTCCGGCGGGCGTGCGTGGAGGCGGTGCAGTGGCACGCCATGGGGTTCGCGGTGCCGGTGAGCATCAACGTCAGCGCCCGCCAGCTGCGCGAGCCGAGCTTCCTCGACGACATCGGGTCCGTGCTGGCGGAGACGGGCATCGCGCCGGCGCTGGTGGTGGTGGAGCTCACCGAGACCGTGCTGGCCACGCAGGAGCACGGCGAGATCGCCACCCTGCACAAGCTGCGGGAGCTGGGCTGCCAGGTGGCGCTCGACGACTTCGGCAGCGGCTACTCGTCGCTCGGCGAGCTGCGGGACCTGCCCATCGACGTGGTCAAGCTGGACCAGTCGTTCATCACGGACCTCACGACGTCGCCGCGCGCCGCCGCCCTGGTGGGCGCGGTCGTGCAGCTGTCGGCGGCGCTGGACCTGGCGGTGGTCGCCGAGGGCGTAGAGCAGGACGACCAGATCGAGGCCCTGGCGGCGCTCGGGTGCCACCGGGTCCAGGGCTACGCGCTGTCCCGCCCGGTGGCCCCGTCGGTCATCACCGGGATGCTGCGAGACGCCCGCCGATGACGGCGACCGGCCTGGAGGCGACCCGCCGCACGTCGCTGTGGTCCCAGCCCAAGCGTCTCCGGCTGTACTCGTCGGCCCGGCACCGCCCGCGGGCGCGCCGGGCCACCGACGTCCTGCTCGTGCTGCTGGGCACCGCCAGCATCGCCGGGTTCGTGGCCGCCGCCCAGCCGCCGAGCGCCTTCGAGCGCGCCCTCATCGACCTGGCCGCCAGCCTCCCCGCCTTCCTCGACGTGGTCTGGAAGATCCTGGCCGGGCTCCTGCTGGCCTGGGCTGTGGTGCTGCTGGCGCTGTCGGTCATCCGGCTGCGCCTGGACCTGGCGCGGGACCTCCTGCTCGCCTCGGTCACCGCGACCCTGCTGGCCACCGCGGTCGACGATGCGTTCCTCGACGGGCGCAGCTCCAGCATCTGGGACGCGCTGCTGTCGACGGGACCGCCCACGGAGTCGGTGTCGGTGCGGCTCGCCGCCGTCGTGGCCGCCACCGTGGTGGCGTCACCGCACATCACCCGCCCGTTCCGGGCCACCAGCCGGTGGCTGGTGCTCCTGGGCGCCATCAGCCTGGTGGTGCTGGCCGCCACCACCCCGACCGGCGCGGTGCTGGGCGTGCTGTGCGGTTCGGTCGCCGCGGCGGCCGTGCACCTGCTGCTCGGGTCGGCCGCCGGTCGGCCGTCGTTGGCCGAGGTGGCCGACGCCCTGGCCGAGCTGGACGTGACCACGGGCGAGCTGTCCGAGGCGCACCGCCAGACCGCCGGCGTGTTCCTCGTGGACACCACCGACGCCGACGGCCACCCGCTGCTGGTGAAGGTCTACGGGCGTGACGCCTGGGACTCGCAGCTCCTCGCCAAGGCCTGGCGCGCCCTCTGGTACCGGGACACCGACGCCCTCACCCTGACCCGCCTCCAGCAGGCGGAGCACGAGGCGTTCGTGACCCTGCTGGCGGAGCGCGCCGGCGTGCCCGTGGACCGGGTGGTGAAGGCCGGTCGCAGCGCCAGCAACGACGCCCTGATCGTGCTGCAGGACCCCGGCAGCGCCATGCCGGTCCTGGAGGGCCACGCCGACCGGCAGCCCCTCCTGGAGCAGGCGTGGGACGCGGTGCTGGCGCTCCAGCACGCCGGCATCGTCCACCGCGACCTGGCGCCGGGCCGGTTCCGCCTCGACGGCGACATCGTGCGGGTGAGCGGCTTCGAGGGGGCCACCGTCTCGCCCACCGGTGATCAGCGCCACAGCGACCTGGCGCAGCTGCTCGTCAGCTCGGCGCTGCTCGGCGGCACCGAGGCGTCGCTGGCGATCGCCACGGACCGGTTGGGCCCCGAGGGCCTGGCGGCCGTCATCCCCTACCTCCAGATCGCGGCGCTGGGCCCGAACCTCCGCAGCGACGTCCGCAGCTCGGACCTGGACCTCGATGAGCTCCGGGCCGCCACGGCCACCGCCGCCGAGGCCGAAGAGCCGGCGATGGCGAACCTGCGGCGGGTGTCGAAGTCCACCCTGTTCCAGGCCGCCCTCCTGTCCGCCGGCGCCTACTTCCTGATCAGCTCCCTGTCGGGCATCGACTTCGCCGAGGTGTGGGACCAGCTCCAGGACGCCACGTGGGGCATCTTGGTGATCGCCCTGTTCTTCGGGCAGTCGCCGCGGTTCTCCCAGGCCGAGTCCACCCGGGGTGCGTCCCCCCGGCCGGTCGCCTACGGGCCTCTCGTGCTGCTGCAGTTCAGCATCAGCTTCATCAACCTGGTCCTGCCGTCGACGGCCGCCCGGGTGGCGGTGAACATCCGGTTCTTCCAGCGCCAGGGCATCCCGCCGGCGTCGGCCGTGTCCATCGGCGTGATCGACAGCATCGGCGGCTTCGTCGTCCAGCTCATGATCCTGGCCAGCGTGCTGCTGTTCGGCTGGGGCCAGGTGGACCTGCACCTGCCCGAGGGCGAGGGGATCGGCGGCGGCAGCATCCTCACCGTCCTCGCCGTGTTCGCGGGCGTCGTCGTCCTGGCCGTGCTCGTCGGCCTGGCGTTCCCGTCGGTCCGCCGGCGCATCGCGGAGCGGGTGAAGCCGTGGATCCACGAGGTGCAGGAGACGGTGGGCAGCCTGCGCTCGCCCACCAAGGTCCTGCAGGTGCTGGGCGGCAACCTGGGCGCCGAGATCCTGTTCGCGCTGACCCTGGCGCTGGTCCTCAACGCGTTCCACGCGCCGGTTCCGCTGGGGACGCTGCTGGTCATCAACGTGTGCGTGTCGCTGTTCGCCGGCCTCATGCCGGTGCCCGGCGGCATCGGCGTCACCGAGGGCGCCCTCATCACCGGGCTCAGCGCCGCCGGGGTGGACCAGGCCACCGCGTTCGCGGCCACCATCTGCTACCGGATGATCACCTTCTACCTGCCGCCCATCTGGGGGGCCGCCTGCTTCCACCGGCTCGAGCGCGCCGGGATGCTGTGAGCGCCCGCACCACCGTCGCCCGCGCCCTCCGCTCCGTGGCTCCCCGGCGGGACGACCTCAAGCGCGACGCGCTGGCCGGCGTGCCCGACGCCATCGGCGGGGTGCCCGACGGCATGGCCGCCGCGGTGCTGGTGGGGGTCAACCCGGTGCACGGCCTCTACGCCGCGTTCGCCGGACGGGTGGCGGGCGGGCTGACCTCCAGCGAGCGGCTGGTCGTCATCACCACCACCAGCTCGGCGGCGCTGGCGGCGGGGTCGGCGCTGCGGGGCACGCCGGCGGCGGACCGGCCCGGCGCGCTGTTCCTGCTCACGCTGCTGGCGGGCGTGGCGATGATCGTCGCCGGGGTCTGCCGCCTCGGCCGGTACCCCCGCTTCGTCCCGCACTCGGTGATGATCGGGTTCCTGAGCGGCCTGGCCCTCAACATCGCGTTCGGCCAGCTCGCCGACCTCACCGGGGTGGTCGCCTCCGGGTCGATCCCGCTGACCAAGGCGCTGTACGTGGTGGCGCACCCGGGCCAGATCGACGGGCCGTCGCTGGCGGTGGGGCTGGCGGCGCTGTCCATCATCGCCCTGCTCCGCCGCAGCCACCTGGCCCGCGTCGGCGCGCTGATCGCGGTGGTCCTGCCCAGCATCGTGGCCGCCACGGTCTGGGCCGACCAGGTGCTGCTGGTGTCCGACGAGGGGGCCATCAAGACCGGGCTCCCCGTGCCGGCCCTGCCCCACCTCCGCTACCTGGACCTGGACCTGATCACCGGGGCCCTGGCGGTGGCGGCCATCGTGCTGGTGCAGGGCGCCGGGGTCAGCGAGTCCGCCCCGAACCCGCGGGCCGAGCCGTCACGCCCCAACCGCGAGTTCCTCGCCCAGGGCATCGGCAACGTGGCGGCCAGCCTGGTGCAGGGGCAGCCGGTCGGCGGGTCCATCGGCCAGACGGCGCTCAACCGGGCGTCGGGTGCGGCGTCGCGCTGGGCGGCCATCTTCTCGGGCCTGTGGATCGCGGTGGTGCTGCTGGTGCTGTCGCCGGCGGTGGGCAAGGTGGCCATCCCCACGCTGGCCGGGCTGCTGATCTTCGCCGCCATCGGGTCGCTGCGCCCCCGGGAGGCCCGGGCCATCCTGCGCACCAGCACCACGTCGCGCATCGCGCTGATCGCCACGTTCGTGGCCACCCTCCTGCTGCCGGTGGCCACCGCCGTGGGCATCGGCGTGGCGCTCTCGCTGGTGATGCAGCTCAACCAGGAGGCGCTGGACCTGCGGGTGGTCCGCCTCCAGCCCCGGCCCGACGGCCGCTTCGAGGAGCAGCCCGCGCCCCTGGTGCTGCCGTCCGACGAGGTCACCGTGCTCGACGTCTACGGCAGCCTCCTCTACGCCGGGGCCCGCACCCTGCAGGTCCGCCTCCCCGACGTGGGCTCGGCGGACCGGCCGGTGGTGGTGCTGCGCCTGCGGGGCCGCACCGCGCTGGGCGCCACCTTCTTCGTGGTGATCTCGGAGTACGCGGCGAAGCTGGCCGAGCACGGCGGACGGCTCTACCTCAGCGGGGCCGACCCGGAGCTGGTCCGGCAGATGCACCGCAACGGCAAGGTCGAGCTGGCCGCCCCGGTCGCCATCTACGAGGCCAGCGCGGTGGTCGGCGAGTCCACCGCCCAGGCGACCGAGGACGCCCGGACGTGGCTCATCGAGCACCACCCACCGGTCAGCTCGGACCCGCCGCCCCCGTGACGTCGGCCGGCGGTGCCAGCGGGGGCTCGGTCGGACCGGCACCGTCTTCTGGGACCTCGTCCACGGGGGCCCGGCCGGCCAGCTGGGCCACCGCCACCTGCCACGCCGCCACCAGCAGGGCGATGAGGAAGAACTTCAGCCAGGTGAGGTCCAGGAACCAGAGCAGCAGCGCGCCCAGCACGTAGCCGGCGATGCGGAGGGCGTCGACGTTGCGGGCCACCCAGCGCAGGGTGTCGTCGTCGTTGGCCCGGTCGTTGACCATGGAGCCGGCGGAGCGGAACAGCCCGGCGACGGTGGAGCGGAGCTTGGCCACCCACCGGTACGGACCGGTGAGGATGGCGATGGCCCCGACGATGCCGATGATCCACAGCGCCGTGCCCGCCCCGTCGGTGAGGGGGTTCACGAAGGTGTCCACCACCCCGTTGGCCGCCCCGCGGTTGGTCTCCACCTTGATCAGACCGTCGACCTGGTCCTGGAGGATGAAGCAGATCCGCCGGACGAGGATGGCGCCGACGGCGGCCACGCCGAGCAGCTGCAGCAGGGTGCGGCGGCGGCGGGTGGAGGCGAGGAGCGCACCGACGAACGAGAGCACGGCGATCAGCGTGGTGATCGGGACGGCGGCGTCGAAGATGCGGACCGCCTGCTGGGCGGTGCTGAGCTTCCCGCCGTCGTACACGGTGAACGTGCCGAAGTTCGGCCCGAGGTCCACGCCCAGCGCCTCGCCCAGCTTCTCCCGGGCGGCGGTCGGGACGTCGTCGACGGTCACGGTGGGGAGCTTCACGTCGCTGCCCACCAGGCCCGGGGCCTCCTTGAGGATCTCCGCCAGGACCGCGTTGATGAGCGGGATGAAGTTGATGGTGACCTTGTCGCTGTCGGCGGTAACCGCCGGCTGGTCGCCCCGGAGCGTCCGGATGGCGGCATCGTGGGCGCGGGTGGCGGCCACCGTCCAGATCTTCTCGAAGGCCTCCGATTGGTAGAACTCCAGCACCTTGTCGGAGACGAAGCCCTCCACCGCGCTGGTCAGCGGCACGGCCAGGATCTGGGCCCGCTCGGGCAGCGCCTCCTGGAACAGCGCCTTCGGATCCACCACCTTCATCAGCTCGGCGGTGGTCCAGGCGGCCAGCGCCTTCTGCACCTCGGGGTCCTGGCCGAGCGGAACGACCCGCTCGCTCCAGACGTCGTCGTTCAGCGTGTTGCGGTGGAGCCAGATGCCCACGCCCGACGCCACGAACGTGAGCGCGAACACCACCACCAGGAACACGGCGGTGACCTTGCGGACGCGGTGGCGGCTGACCCGCTGCTGCGAGAGCTGGTCGACCTGGTCCTGCAGCGAGGAGACCTCGGCCTTCAGCGCCTCGACATCGGGTTCGCCGGTCGGCGGCCCGACCGGCGGGTCCTGGGGTGCATCCATGGGTGCCGTCCTGGGTGGGGTGGGGTGGACTGCCGCCTGTGTCCGCGTGGCGACAAACCCGAACCGTAGCCCCCGGCGAGGCCGCGGCCGGGATGGTCCACCCGGGCTGCGGGACGGCCGATCACCGCCGACGGACCGGCCCCGGTCCCGGCACCCGGCACGGCTGGCACCGGCGGGATGCTCAGGGGTGCGACGGCGCCGGCGGCGCCCCGTGCACCTCGAACATCAGCTCGTCCGGGTAGCACCACCACCAGTCCTCGCCGGGCTCGTAGGAGCGCACGATCGGGTGCCCGCTGTCGCGCCAGTGGGCCGTGGCGTGGCGGTTGGGCGAGCTGTCGCAGCAGCCCAAGTGACCGCACTGCTGGCACATCCGCAGGTGCACCCAACGGCCGCCGGTGGCCAGGCAGTCCTCGCAGCCCTCCGAGGACGGATCGACGTCCTCCACCGTGTCGAGGTGCTC
>CALANQ010000471.1 GCA_937926025.1 uncultured Acidimicrobiales bacterium | reverse complement strand
GGGCTCGGATCCGCCGTCGCTCGAGCCGCAGGCGGCCAGGCCGAGCGCGCCGGCCAGCACGAGGGCGGCCGCCGCCGTGGCGCGGCGCCTCATCGCAGGAACGCGAGGTAGACGATGACCACCACGATGGCCAGGATGACCAGGTTGCGGATGGTCTTGATGCGCTTGGCCCGGGCCTCGGCGGCTCGTTCGGCCTCGAGCTTGGCGGCCTTGTTGGCCTTCTGGCGGTCTCGTTTCTCGGTTCCCATCGGGCGGGAACCCTACTGCTCTGCCTTCTGCCCGTAGCGGCGCGAACGCGTGTCGTGCCCGTTCAGATGGTCCGGCCGCGCGAAAGCGGCCAGAATGGACCGATGCGCGCCGAGGACCACGCCGACGAGGTCGATGACGACCTGATCGACGCCGTCGACGGCGACGATGCCCCCGATGCCGCCGACACCGCGTTCAGCGCCCAGGTCGGCCAGCGCCTGCGGGCCATCCGCCAGGCGCAGGGCCTGTCGCTGGCCGAGGTGGAGGCCCGGTCCGAAGGCCGCTGGAGCGCCTCGGCCGTGGGCGCCTACGAGCGGGGCTTCCGCACCCTGTCCCTGCCCCGGCTCAAGAGCCTGGCGGACTTCTACAAGGTCCCGGTGGCGGTCCTGCTGGGGGAGCCCCTCCCGGTGGACTCCGCGGCGGAGCGGCGCAAGATCGTGCTGGACCTGGTGGCGCTGGCCAAGATCGACCCGGCGGCCCCGATCCGGCGCTTCGTGCAGTCCATCATCGAGGCCCGCGGCGACTTCAACGGCAAGGTGCTGTCGCTCCGCCACGACGACCTGAAGGCGCTGTGCACCCTGGTCGGCGGCGACATCCCCACCGGCGTGGCCCAGCTGCGGTCGTGGGGCGTGATGGTCGACGGGCCCGAGATCGTCGACGATCCGCTTCGCCGTCTCTGACCCGCGCCCGGTACCGTCACCCGCCGTGGGTCTCGTCGTCCAGAAGTTCGGTGGCACGTCCGTCGCCGATCCCGATCGCATCCGTGAGGTCGCCGACCACGTCGCGCGCACCCTCAAGCGCGGCGACCAGGTGGTGGTCGTGGTGTCGGCCATGGGCAAGGAGACCGACGAGCTGCTGCACCTGGCGTCGCAGGTGTCCCGGACCCGCCCCGGCCGGGAGATGGACATGCTCATCACCGCCGGCGAGCGCAAGGCCACGGCGCTGCTGTGCATGGCGCTGCACGACAAGGGCATCCACGCCGACTCGTTCACGGGCAGCCAGGCCGGGTTCATCACCGACACCAACCACATGAACGCCAAGATCCTCGAGGTCCGCGCCGAGCGGGTCCGGGCGGCGGTCGACGCCGGGCACGTCCCGGTGGTCGGCGGCGCCCAGGGCGTGTCCACCAACAAGGACGTCACCTTCCTCGGTCGAGGCGGCTCGGACACCACGGCCGTGGCGCTGGCCGAGGCCCTGGGCGGCGACTGCGAGCTCTACACCGATGTCTCCGGCGTGTTCACCACCGATCCCCGCGTGGTGCCCGTCGCCCGGCGCATGAACCACATCTCGTTCGACGAGATGCTCGAGATGTGCGCCGCCGGCTGCCCGAAGCCGGCCATGCGGGCCGTCGAGTTCGCCCGCACCCACAAGGTCAAGCTGCACGTGCGGTCCGCGTTCACCTGGGAGCCCGGGACGTGGATCACCGAAGAGGAGCCCAACATGGAAGATGCCATCGTCTCCGGGATCGTCGGCGACGACTCCGAGGCCAAGGTCACCATCACCGGCGTGCCCGACCGCCCCGGCGTGTCGGCCGTCCTGTTCCGGGCCCTGGCCGATGCCGACGTCAACGTCGACATGATCGTGCAGAACGTGTCCGAGGCCGGCATCACCGACATCTCCTTCACCGTGCCCACCGACGGGCTGGAGTCCAGCGTGGCCATCGCCGAGCGGGTCGCTCCCCAGATCGGTGCCGACGGCGTCACCTACGACCCGTCCATCGCCAAGGTCTCACTGGTCGGGGCGGGCATGAAGACCAACCCGGGCGTGGCCGCCACCGTGTTCGAGACGCTGGCCGCCAACCACATCAACATCGAGATGATCTCCACCTCGGCCATCCGCATCTCGTGCGTGGTGGCCGGCGAGGAGTGCGACGCCGCGGTCGCCGCCCTCCACACCGCGTTCGGTCTCGACACCCCGAACTGACCCACCGGCCTCGGAATCCGCCTTGGGGTGGGCCGGGGGGCCACCGGTAGCCTGATCGCCATGCGCGTAGGGATCGTGGGAGCAACGGGTCAGGTCGGCGGCGTCATGCGGGGCATCCTCGCGGAGCGGGACTTCCCCGTCGCCGAGCTGCGGCTGTTCGCCTCGGCCCGCTCGGCGGGCCGCACGCTGGACTGGCAGGGCGCCGAGATCGCCATCGAGGACGCGGCCACGGCCGACTACTCGGGCCTCGACATCGTGCTGTTCAGCGCTGGTGGCGCCACGTCCAAGGAGCTGGCCCCCAAGGTGGCCGCCGCCGGGGCCGTCGTCATCGACAACTCGTCGGCCTGGCGCATGGACCCGGAGGTCCCGTTGGTGGTGGCCGAGGTCAACGGCCACGCGGCCGGCGCCCGCCCCAAGGGCATCATCGCCAACCCGAACTGCACCACCATGGCCGCCATGCCGGTGCTCGGCCCCCTCCACCGCGACGCGGGGCTGAAGGCGCTGGTCGTGTCCACCTACCAGGCCGTCTCGGGCGGGGGGCTGGCCGGTGTGGCCGAGCTCGACGAGCAGGCCAAGAAGGTGGTCGACCAGGCTGCGGCCCTCACGTTCGACGGTGGCGCGGTGGACTTCCCGGAGCCGCAGAAGTTCCCGGCCCCCATCGCGTTCAACGTGGTGCCCAAGGCGGGCAGCATCGTCGACGACGGGCTCGACGAGACCGACGAGGAGCAGAAGCTCCGCAACGAGTCCCGCAAGATCCTCGACATCCCCGACCTGCTCGTGTCGGGCACGTGCGTGCGGGTCCCGGTCTTCACCGGCCACTCGCTGTCCATCAACGCCTCGTTCGAGCGGCCCATCTCGCCCGATCAGGCGCGCCAGCTCCTGGACTACGCCCCCGGCGTCGAGCTGTCGGACATCCCCACGCCGCTGCAGGCCGCCGGGGCCGACCCCACCTACGTGGGTCGCCTCCGGGTGGACCCAACGGTGGAGCACGGCCTGGCGCTGTTCCTCTCCAACGACAACCTCCGCAAGGGTGCCGCGCTCAACGCCGTGCAGATCGCGGAGCTGGTCGCCGCCGAGCTCTCCGCCTAGGGGCAGGAGCAGGGGATCGTCCCGCAGCGGGGGCAGCCGTCGGCGTAGCGCTGCGCCGCGTCCTCCAGCGACAGGTCGAGCTGGTGGGCCAGCGAGGCCAGCCACGCCAGCACGTCGGACAGCTCGTGGCGCTGCTCGGCCACCGTCCCCTTGCGCACGGCCTGGGCCAGCTCGCCCAGCTCCTCGCACAGCCAGGCCACCGTGGCGGCCGTCCCCCGGGCCTGGTCGCGCTCCCCGTAGGTGGCGGCGATGGTCTCCTGGAACTCGGTGAGGTGCACCCGTCGAGCGTAGGCCCGCCTAGTCTCCGGCGATGGCTGGAACCGGTCCCCTGCGGCGGCTCAAGGATCGGGTGACGGCGTCGCTCGCATCGCGCGCCAAGCCTGCCGACCGCGGGTCCACGGGCGGCGTCGACGTGTCGTACGCGCCCGAGCGCGACGGTGATGCCGATCCCGGCGAGGTCGTGTGGACCTGGGTGCCCTACGAGGACGACCCGTCGCAGGGCAAGGACCGCCCGGTCCTCGTGATCGGCTGGAAGGACCGTCGCCTGGCGGTCGTCCCGCTGTCCAGCAAGGACCACAGCCAGCGCCGCGATGCCCACGAGTGGGTCGAGGTCGGGCGCGGTCCCTGGGACGGCCAGAACCGGGTGAGCTACGCCGATGCGAGCCGGCTGCTCGAGGTGGCCCCGTCCGATGTCCGCCGCGAGGGGGCGTCGCTGCCCGAGCCGGCGTTCGACCGGGTGCTCGCCCGGGTGGGCGAGCTGCACGGCTGGGGCCCCTAGCTAGCCCGTCGCCTGCGCGGGGCGCATCGGCACCCCCACGCCGTCCGACGTGGTCGCCACCGCTGGTTCCGGAGCGAGGCGGGGCGGCCGACCGTCGACAGCGATGAGCCGCGGCTCCTCGCTGTCGCTCAGCGCGACGTGGACCCGGGTGACGACCCGGTCCGCAGCGGGCGGGGCCGGAGCGGCGGGCACCGGGGCGGGGGCGACCCGTTCGGGTGCACGCTCGGCACGCGCCTCCGGCGCCGGGTCCTGCACGCGGGGGCCCGGCAGGATCGGCAGGGCCCGGCTGGGGAACGCCAGCACCTCGGGGGCGCGGCGGGCTTCCTCCGGGATGGGGAACGCCCCGCGGTCCGGTTCGGTCAGGGGGCGGGAGGGACCCTCGGGCTCGTGGTCGATGAAGACGGGACCGACCCGGCCCTTGAACGCCCGGTGGACCCAGGCCTCGCGGCTGAAGGAGTAGCGCCAGCCGAAGAGCCGCAGGGCGCGGATCTTCGGCTGGCTGGCCGGCCGGCGAGGCCGTTGCGATCGACTTGCCATGGTTGCCCCTTCACGGCCACGCGATCCTCCGCTCGATCGGCGTGGCCAGATCCCTGCGTTCTGGCGAACGAACCCGGACCATCCCTCCCCGGTGATGGACCTGTCAGGTAGGTTACGGGCGATCCCAGGCGGATGCCACTCGCCCGCGCCCCGCCGCAGGCCTCCGGATCCTCGGAGCACGGCGCTCGGCCGCTCCGTAGGGTGTCGCCCCATGGCCCGCCGCGCGGACGATGATCCCGGCCTGCCCATCAAGTGGCACCCGGTCTCCAACGGCGAGTTCGTGCCGCCTCCCGCCACCCGCCTGGTGCGCGAGGCCACCCGCCAGAGCCGGCTGGCGCTCGAGGCCAACGCCCGGCGGATCGGCGTCAGCCGCCGCCAGTTCCTGCTGTCCGCCATGGGCTCGGCCACGATGCTGGCGGTTCTGTCGGCGTGCTCGAAGGACGAGGCGCGCAGCGAGGGCCGGGAGCCAGGCGGGACCTTCGACATCCCCGACGCCGCCACCACCGAGCCGGAGGCGGCCGCCGAGGCCATCGGCGGCGATGAGCTGGTCTTCGACGTGCAGACCCACCTGTTGGACTTCCCGGCTGCGCTCGCCTCGGGCGAGCCGCTCGGTTTCCCGCAGTCGGACTGCGGCCAGCCGGACTGGCACGACTGCTACCGCCGGCCGACGTTCCTGGACCTGATGTTCCTGGAGAGCGACACGAGCGCCATCGTGCTGTCGGCCATCCCGTTCCCGGGCGATCTGCTGAGCCCGGAGGTCATGGCCGAGACCATCCGCATCGGCGAGGAGCTGTGCGGCGACGGTCGGGTGTTCATGCAGGCGCAGACCAATCCGTCGGCGGCGCCAGTCGCGCAGCTCCGGGAATCCATGGCGCAGGTGGCGGCGGACTTCCCGATCACCGCCTGGAAGGCCTACTGCCACGCCGGCGGTCCCGGCTGGTTCCTCGACGACCACGACCCCAGCGCGCCCCAGTGCGGGGAGGCGTTCCTGAACCAGGCGGAGGCGCTGGGCATCACGCGGGTCGCGATCCACAAGGGCTTCACCATGATCGGCGGCGTGGGCCCCGATGCCGCCACGTACTCCGACCCCGTCGACATCGGTCCGGCGGCCAAGGCCCACCCCGACATCGACATCATCGTGTACCACTCGGGCTTCGACGTCGGCCCGCCCGAGGGTCCCTACGACGAGGCCAACGACTTCGGCGTCGACCGGCTCATCACCTCGATGCGTGCCAACGGCATCGAGCCCGGCGGCAACGTGTACGGCGAGCTGGGCTCCACCTGGCGGTTCGTCATGAGCAAGCCCACCGAGGCGGCCCACGTCATCGGCAAGCTGCTGAAGCACGTCGGTCCGGACAACATCCTGTGGGGCACCGATTCCATCTGGTACGGGTCGCCGCAGGACCAGATCGAGTCGTTCCGGGCGTTCCAGATCTCCGACGAGTTCCAGGACCGCTACGGCTACCCGGCCCTCACCCCTGAGGTGAAGGCCAAGATCTTCGGCCTCAACGCAGCGGCGCTGCACGGCCTGGACCCGAAGGCCGGGGCCTGCACGTTCGACAAGGCCGAGCTGCAGGAGGTGCGGTCCCGCTTCGGCCGCAAGAACAAGACCTTCGGCCCCGCCACCGAGACGGCGGTCAAGCTCCTCCGCGCCCAGGGCGAGCCGTGGGAGCAGCTGGGCGCCTGAACCCACGAGGCAGACCGGGGCCAGCCCGCTCGATCTGGTTGACCTGCAGGTTCTCCGGGTCGACGATGGACCCATGATCGAACCACTTGCCGACCTGCCAGACGGTGTCATCGGCTTCGAGGTGTCCGGGGAGGTGCACGCCGAGGACTACACCGGCACGCTCATCCCGGCGCTCGAGGCCGCGGCGGCCACCGGCGAGGTCAACCTCGTGTTCGTCCTGGGGGACCGCTACGAGGGCTACTCGGCCGGGGCCGCCTGGCAGGACACGAAGCTCGGGCTCAAGCACCACATGCACTGGCACCGGACCGCCATCGTCACGGACGTGGGCTGGATCAGCCACGTCGCCAGCACGCTGGGGTTCATGGTGCCGGGCGACTTCCAGGCGTTCCCGCTGGCCGAGAAGGACGCCGCCATCGCCTGGGTCGCCGCTGACGGCTGAGGTCAGAAGCCGAGCAGGCCGCGGAGCGACCCGACCGGGTCGTCGACGGGGTCGTCGGCGTCCAGGGGCAGCTGGGACCCGTTGAAGGCCTCGGTGCCGAGCACCAGCTGGGCACCGGCCACCGGGCCCGTCCCGTGGGTGTGCAGGTAGTCGAGCGCCTTGTTCAGGTCGCTCACGTTGTTGACCACGCCGCCGGGCAGGCCGATGCCCAGGGTGGAGAGCACGCCGAGGGCCCGGCCTTCGCTGTCGAGGAAGGCGCTGCCCGAGTCGCCGGGGATGCCGGGGGTGACGGTGTTGACCACGTGCGTCCAGCCGTTGCCCTCGGTGCTGCTGGTCAGGCCGAGCTTGGGTGAGAGGAGCGTGATGCCCTGGCGGAGGCTCGAGTTGCCGTACGAGTAGACGGTGCCGGTGGTGCCCGTGGTGTTCAGCCCGGTCGGGCCGCCCCAGTGGGGGATCGACGGGTTGACCTTGGCGACGTCGGCGGGATCGAGCTTGACCAGCGCCAGGTCGTTGTAGGCGCACGCGTCGGGGTCGGTCTCGCCGTTGGCCTGCATGGTGTTCCAGGAGCTGTAGGCGATGGTGCCGGGGTGGTCGGCTCCGCTGACCTGCACCTCGGTGCCGATGGGGAGGGTGCCGGCGGTGCAGCCGTTGGTGTCGGTGGCGGCGCCGGTGCCGGAGCAGTGGGCGGCCTGGCCGATGTAGGTGTCGGCGCCGTCGGTGAAGACGAAGTTGGCGGTGCACTGGCCGCCGTTGGTGAAGGTCTGCACACCGGGGTGGACGGTGGCGGTGTCCGCCGGCGCGTAGGCCGGGGCGGCACCGGCGGTGCTCGGTCCGAAGGCGATCGCGGCGGTCAGCGCGAGGGCGGCTGCGAGCGCGAGGGCGGGGCGTTGCATGCGGGGAGCTCCTGGGGGGAGGGGTCGGGTCCGGTCCACCGGGCTCGCCCCTGCGTGTGACCGCCGGCTCCCCCTGTGGTGGCCGTCACTTCCCCGCTGTCATGGAAATGAAACATTCCTCACGGGAGGCGGTGCAGCAGCGCGGTGAGCTCGGCGGGCGAGTCGACGATGTGGTGCGGTTTCGCCACGTCCATCTCCCCGCCTTCCGCATAGCCCCACGTGACGGCCACGGCGATGCAGCCGTTGGCGTGGGCGCCGTCGATGTCGTGGTGGCGGTCGCCCACCATCGCCACGCGGGCCGGGTCGGGGTGCCCCAGCGCCGCGAGGGCGTCGCCCACGATGAGCGACTTGGAGCGGGGGACGCCGTCGGCGATCCCGCCGGCGACGACCGTGAAGTAGCGGTCCAGGCCGAAGTGCTCGAGGCTGATCTCCGCCTGGAAGACCGGCTTCGCCGTGGCCAGCGCCAGGGGGATGCCCTGCTCCTGGAGGGTGGCGAGCACGTCGGTGATGCCGGCGATGACCGTGGCCTGGAACAGGCCCACCTCGGTCATGTGCGCCCGGAACGTGGTCACCACCAGGTCGTGGTGCTCGTCGGGCAGGCCGTAGCGGGCGAGGTTGTCGCGGACCGCCGGACCGATGATCCACGTCAGGTCGGCGTCGTCCTCGGCGGGGTGCCCGACTGACGCCACCGCGTGGCGGAAGGCGCCGGTGATGCCCTCCGCCGGGTCGGTCAGCGTGCCGTCGAGGTCGAACAGCACGGCATCGAGCATGCGACGACCGTACCGACCCACCGCCGTCAGGAAGCCCACCGGAAGCGACCCTCTGCTTGACAGCAAACCGAGCAGCGCCCGTAACCGGCGACGAATCCGGACGAAACCCCCAGCGGCTTGAGTTCAGACCCGGGACAGATCAGCTGCCAGGGAAAGGAGGGTGACATGCGACGACTCGTGCTGGGCCTCGTGACCCTCGTCGCCCTCTCCGTGTGCTGCCTGATCCCTGGGACGCCGGTGAACAACGATCCGTCGGACGCGGCTCGGACCGCCGGAATCCACCTCACGTCCCAGGTTCCGCCGCGAGCCTCCGTCGCCGCCCCGGCGACGTTCCTCGCGGCCTTCGCCATCGCCCTCGCGTTCATCACCGTCCGCCGCCGCGGCGTGGAGGCTCGCCCGCACCGTCGGGTCGCCGTCCTCCGCTCGGTGGACCTGATCGACGTCGGGCGA
>CALANQ010000470.1 GCA_937926025.1 uncultured Acidimicrobiales bacterium | reverse complement strand
TCCGGCCATGCGCTCAGCCTACGAGCGAGGTGTGCCGAACGACGTCGCGAACCGCATCTCCTCGAACGCCACCACGCCCAGATCCACCGGGATGATCCGGCCCGTGGGTGCCCACCCCCTGGCCGCGTAGAACGCCTGCGCCCCGGGGTTCGTCACCAGCGTGGAGAGCTCCGCCCGCTCGAAGCCCACCGACCGGAACCATGCCTCCGCCTCGTCCAGCAGCCGGCCCCCACCCCCGAGCCCTTGGGCCGTGGGATCGACGTAGAGCTCGTACACCTCGCCGGACTCGGGTGCCGACGGGTCGGCGTCCTCGGGGTGCACCGGACCGGCGTCGAGGTACCCGAACACCGTCCCCGGGCGGCCCCACACCAGGAGCCGGTGGCGGCGCGACGGCGGCAGCATCGCCCGGCCCACCCAGAAGGAGGGCGGTGGAACGACGTCGCGGCGGTCGAGGAAGGCGTCGGACAGCACGCCGCCGCGGTAGTTCGCGCCGAACGCCCGCCACTTGACCGCGGCGATGGCGGGGCCGTCGGTGGCGGTGGCCACCCGGATCGGCTCCTCACCCGACGGCCGACCGATGAACGGCGGCGGGAGCGACAGGCCGAAGCGGCGGCGGATCAGCGCCGCCGCTCGGGCGTCGCCGCGGGTGGGCTCCGCAGGCGGCGGATCCCCCGGGCCGGTGATCAGGCGCAGCAGGTCGGCGCTGGGGTCGGCGACGACCACCGGTCAGGTGCCGGGGGGACGGCCGGCGGCGCCCGCGTCCCACTCGCTGACCTTCACGCCGTAGGTCGACTGGTGCGGCATCTGCCCGTGCGCCTGCACCGCCTGGTGCTGCTGCTTGGCGTAGTCGGACTGCGGCTCCACCCACACCGCCGTGCCGTACGCACAGATCTCGGACCACTGGCCGAACGCGCCGCCGTCGAAGCGCATCCCGACCACGGCGTTGGCGCCGCGAGCCTGCGCCTCGGTCACCATCCGGGCCATGGCCTCGTTGCGGCTCTGGACCAGGAGCTTGGTGAACTCGGGGATCTCGCCGCCGGCGATCGAACGGAACCCGGCGATGCACCCGGCGCCGATGTTGCGGGACCGGACCGTGAGCCCGAACACCTCGCCCAACGTGGCGGTGATGTCGTACCCGGCGAGGTCGAAGGTCGTGGAGATGAGCATGGATCCGACCGTAGACCCGCGCACACCCACCCGCCTCCCACCGATTCCGGCCACTTCCCGTTCCCCTGCCCTCGCTTGTGACCCCAATTCGGGGGGCGGTGGGTCAGCGGGTGGCGAGGGCGTAGGCGCGGCGCTTGGGGACGCCGAGCTCGGCGGCGGCTTCGGCGACGGCATCGCGTGTGGAGGCGCCGGCCGCTCGGGCGCGGTCGATGGCGGCGACGATGTGGTCGTCGGTGACCTCGGCTGGGGCCGGGGCGCCGTCGAGGACCAGCACGTACTCGCCCCGGGGCTCGATGTCGCTCACCCGGGCGACGGCACTGGCGAGGGTGCCGCGCCAGTGCTCCTCGTGGAGCTTGGTCAGCTCCCGGGCCAGCACGACCCGGCGATCCGGTCCGCAGGCACGAAGCAGGTCGTCGAGGGTGCGGGCGACGCGGTGCGGGGCCTCGTAGAGCACCACGGTGCGGCGCTCGACGGCGACGGCGGCGAGGCGCTCGGTCCGACCCGAGCCCTTGCGGGGCAGGAACCCCTCGAACGCGAACCGCCCGGCCGGGAGCCCGCTGGCGACGAGTGCGGTGATGGCGGCCGACGGCCCCGGCACGACCTCGATCGTGAACCCGGCACCGGCGGCTGCGGCCACCAGCGACTCGCCGGGGTCCGAGATGCCGGGCATGCCGGCGTCGGACACCACGGCCACGGTCTCGCCCCGACCCAGCCGGGCGAGGACGTCGTCGACCGCCCGGTCCTCGGTGTGGTCGTTCACCACCCGCAGCTCGCGCGCTCGGATGCCGGCGTGCTGGAGCAGCCGACCGGTGCGGCGGGTGTCCTCGCAGCAGACCAGGTCGGCGGCGGCGAGGGCGTCGACCGAGCGCGGCGTCAGGTCGCCGAGGTTGCCGATGGGGGTTCCCACCAGCACCAGCCGGCCGCCCCCGGACCGGGCGCCCGCAGGCGTGCCGTCGGTGGCGCCGTGGGTGGCGCCACCGACCGCGGCATCGATCGGGGCGTCGATCGGGCCGTCGATGGGACGGTCGGCCCCGTCAGACGTTGAAGCGGAACTCGAGGACATCGCCGTCGGCCACCACGTAGTCCTTGCCCTCCACCCGCAGCTTCCCGACGTCCCGGGCCTTCGACCAGGAACCGATCTCGAGCAGCTCGTCCCAGTGGATGACCTCGGCCCGGATGAACCCGCGCTCGAAGTCGGTGTGGATGCGCCCGGCGCACTGGGGCGCCCGGTACCCAGCGCGGAAGGTCCACGCCCGCGACTCCTTCTCACCGGTGGTGAGGAAGGTGCGCAGCCCCATCAGCTGGTAGGCGGCGTGGATGAAGCGCTCCAGGCCGCCCTCGCCCAGCCCGAGGGCCTCGAGCATCTCCAGCCGTTCGGCACCGGAGAACTGGGCGGCCTCGGCCTCCAGCTGCACGCACATCCCGATGACCTCCGCCCGGTTGCCGAGCTCCGCTTCGACCGGGGCGATGATCTCGGGGATGCGGTCCAGGTCGTCCTCGCCCACGTTGACCAGCGCCAGCACCGGCTTGTTGGTGAGCAGGAACTCCTGCTTGAGGACCTCTCGCTGGTCGTCGGTGAGGGTGCCCCGGTAGATGGGCGTGCCGTCGGCGAGGAGGGCGTGGGCGGCGTCGAGGGCGTCGACCAGCTCGGTCAGCGACTTGTCCTGCTTGGCGGCCTTGCGCCGCTTCTCCACCCGGCTCTCGACGGTCTCCAGGTCGGCGAGGGCGAGCTCGATCTCCAGGACCCGGAGGCACTCCAGCGGATCCGACGGGCCGGGCACGTCGCCGTCGACGAACGCCCGCAGCAGGTACACCACGGTGTCGACCTCGCGGATGTGGGCCAGGAACTGGTTGCCGAGGCCCTCACCGGTGCTGGCCCCTTCGACCAGGCCGCCGATGTCGACGAACTGGACGCTGGCCGGCACCACCTTCTTCGACTGCGACATCTCGGCCAGCAGGTCGAGCCGCCGGTCCGGCACCTTGGCCACCCCCACGTTGGGGTCCGTGGTGGCGAAGGCGTAGGGGGCGGCGAGCGCGCCACCGCCCGCCAGCGCGTTGTAGAGCGAGGACTTGCCCGAGTTGGGGAGGCCGACGAAGCCGAAGCGTTCCATTGCGCCGCACGCTACCGGCCACCCCTCCCCCACCCCCGAACCGAACGTTCGACGGCAGTCGTTGCACCGCAACGGTTCGCATCGAACGTTCGGTGAGCGGACGGGCGGGGAGCCACGGCCCGGGTGGGCGGGTCAGCGGGTGGGGAGGAGGCGCTCGATGACCTGGGCGACGCCGTCGTCGTCGTTGGAGGCGGTGACCTCGTCGGCGGCGTCGCGGAGGCGGGGGTCGGCGTTGGCGACGGCCACGCCCAGGCCGGCCCACTGGATGAGGGCGAGGTCGTTGGGCATGTCGCCGAAGGCCACCACCTCGTGCGGGGCGATGCCGGAGTCCACCAGCAGCCGCTCGACCGTGGCCGCCTTGGTGACCGTCGGGTGCGAGAGCTCCAGGAACGACTCGTTGGTGGAGTGGGTCACCAGCGCCCGGCCGCCAACGATGGCCTGCACCGCAGCGGCGGTTCCCGGCGGTGCCGGGTGGGGCAGGCGGACGATGAGCTTGGTCACGCCGTCGTCGAGGACCGATCGGATCGGGACGACGCGCAGGTCGGCCAGCTTCCAGCTGTCCATGCGCTCCAGGTCCTCGGGCCGGTCCCGGATCGATTCGTCGACGGCGAAGCGGAACCCCTGCTCCACCCCGAAGAGCGCGTCCGGGAAGGCGTCCTCCACCTCGTCCACGAGCTCGGCCACCACCGCCGGGTCCAGGTCGTGGCGCGCCACCAGTTCGTGGCGGGCGGGGCGCACCCCACCAGGCCGCGCTCGCCGACCTGCTCGATGACGGGCGGGATCCAGCGGGGCGGCCGACCGGTTGCGATCACGAACAGGAGCCCGGCGTCTTCGGCCGCGTCGACCGCCGCCCGGGTGCGGGGCGACACCGATCCGTCGGATCGCAGGAGCGTCCCGTCGAGGTCGGTGGCGATGGCGCGGAACGGCACGGACGGCGACCGTAGCGGCGGGAACCCGGGTGCCCGCGGTCCGTTCCGTCGCTACCCTCGCCAGCGATGGATGCCCTCGAAGCCCTGCTGCGCGTCGCGTACCTCCAGGACCGCGGCCTGCTGCCCTCGCAGAAGACCGCGGCGTTCCTGAAGGCGGCGGACGTGGTGCGGTCGCTGCCCGACGGCGAGCTGGAGCAGCGGGTCGCCAACCGCACCCTCACGGACCTGCCCGGCATCGGTGCCAGCACCGGCGAGGTCATCACCCAGGCGCTGGCCGGCAAGGTCCCGGACCGCATCGCCAAGCTCGAGACGGAGACCGCCATCCCCATCGGCCCGGGCGCGGCGCTCCGGTCCGCCATCAAGGGCGACTGCCACGCCCACTCGCTGTGGAGCGACGGCGGTGCGTCCATCGAGACGATGGCGCGGGCCGCGCAGGCGCTGGGCCACGAGTACCTGGTGATGACCGACCACTCGCCGCGCCTGACCGTGGCCCATGGCCTCAACCGCGACCGCCTGCTCGCCCAGCTCGACGAGATCGCCGAGCTCAACGAGCAGCTCGACGGCTTCCGGATCCTCACCGGCATCGAGGTCGACATCCTCGTCGACGGCGCCCTGGACCAGGACGAGGACATCCTGGAGCGGCTCGACATCGTGGTGGCGTCGGTCCACAACAAGCTGTCGATGGACCCGGTCCCGATGACCGAGCGCATCCTGAAGGCCGTGGCCAGCCCCAACGTCGACATCCTCGGCCACTGCACCGGCCGCAAGGTGAAGGGCTGGGGTGACGACCTCCGGGAGATCCGGGCCCGCTCCACCTACGACGAGCAGCTCATCTTCGACGCCTGCGCCGTCTACGGGACCGCGGTGGAGATCAACTGCCGTCCCGAGCGCCAGGACCCGCCGCCGGAGCTGCTCGACCTGGCGCTCGACGCCGGCTGCCTCATCTCCATCGACACCGACTCGCACTCGCCGGGCCACCTGGAGTTCGTGAACTACGGCTGCGACAAGGCCGTGGCGCACGGCATCGACCCGAGCCGCATCATCAACACCTGGTCCGCCGACGACCTGCTCGCTTGGACCCGCGACCGCGCCGCGGCGTAGCGTGGCAACCCTTATGTCGAAGAAGACGGACAAGCGCAAGACCAACGCCCGCCGCAAGAAGGCCAACCACGGCACCAAGCCCAACGCGGGCCGGTGACCTCCGGGGTCACCTGACCCCATCGGCCAGCTTGCCGATCACCTTCTGAAGGACTGGGCTCGTCCCGGTCCTTCGTCGCGTCTGGGCTCCGCCTCGCTCCCGTATTTCCCATCCATCCGGTCGGGTTTTCACGCGACGCGGATAGGGTCCCCCGTCATCAAGACCCAGCGACGCGCCGCACGGCGCCGTACGCGACGGATCTCCGGACACTGCGAGGGGCAGGGTGGAACCGTCAGCTCCCCGGCCGGCCCGTGGTCTGCCGCGCCCCCGGACCGGGGTAGGGAGCCGGTGGCATGACGGGGACGGCGATCGAACTTCGAGGGCTCACCAAGACGTTCCCCGGATCGGCTGCACCGGCCGTGGCTCCCCTCGATCTCACCATCGAGGCCGGCGAGATCACCGTCCTCATCGGCCCGTCGGGCTGCGGGAAGACCACGACCCTCCGGATGATCAACCGGTTGATCGATCCCACCGCCGGCTCCATCGCCATCGGCGGCGTCGACATCCGCGACCAGTCCCTCACCGACCTGCGGCGGGGCATCGGCTACGTGATCCAGCAGATCGGGCTGTTCCCGCACCGGACCATCGGCCAGAACATCGCCACGGTCCCCAAGCTGCTCGGGTGGGACAAGGCCCGCACCACCGCCCGGGTCGCGGAGCTGGCGGAGCTGGTGGGCATCGACCCGGTCATGTTGACGCGCTACCCGGCCGAGCTGTCGGGCGGCCAGCAGCAGCGCGTCGGCGTGGCCCGTGCGCTGGCGGCCGATCCGCCGGTGCTGCTGATGGACGAGCCGTTCGGGGCCGTCGACCCCATCGTGCGCGCCCACCTCCAGAACGAGCTGCTCGCGCTGCAGGAACGGGTCCACAAGACCATCGTCCTGGTCACGCACGATATCGACGAGGCGATCCTCCTCGGGGACCGGGTGGCCGTGCTCAACGTGGGCGGGATCCTGGAGCAGGTCGCACCACCCGACGACCTGCTCGCTGCTCCCGCCAACGACTTCGTGGCGTCGTTCGTGGGCAACGAGCGCGGCATCAAGCGGCTGGCGCTCGCCACGGTGGCGCACCTGGAGCTGGACCCGGGTCCGGTCGCCGACCGCGCCGCCGATGGGGGCGTCATCCGGGCTGCGGTCGAGGCGCCGGCCTACGACTGGATCGCGGTCACCGACAGCGGCCGGCTCGCCGGCTGGGTGCCGCTCGACGAGCTCGACCTCGAAGCCTCCGCTCCGCTCGTCGGGGCGGACCTGCGGCCGGTGGTGGCGCAGCTGCGCACCGGCTCCAGCTTGCGAGCGGCGCTGGAGACCATCCTCACCGCACGTTCGTCCACCGCGCTGGTGACGGACGAGGACGGGACCTACCTCGGGGCGGTCACCCTCGAGACCATCCGCGAGGGGCTGATGTCGTGACCACGCGCCGCAAGGTCACCTACGCGGTGCTGGCCGCCGCCCTCGTGGTCTTCGGCATCTGGGCCGTCCAGCGGATCTCGGGCCTCAGCGAGGACACCCAGGCCACCAACCCGCTGTTCCGCTGGGAGTACCTGTTCAAGCGGGAGCGCACCCCCGGCGAGCTGTGGGACAGCACCCGAGAGCACCTGCTGCTCACGGTGCAGTCCGTGGTGATCGGGTTGGTACTCTCCGCTGCGCTGTCGGCGCTCATCCGGGTGGCTGCGCGGCCTGGTCTTCACGTTCGCGGGCGTGCTCTACACGATCCCCAGCCTCGCCCTGTTCGCCGTGCTCTCGACCTACAACTCCAACGAGACGGCGGCGATCATCGCCCTCACCAGCTACACCCTGCTGATCCTGACGCGGAACATCGTGGCGGGCATCGACGGGGTGCCCGAGGCCGCGCTCGACGCCGCCGACGGCCTGGGCATGAGCCGGATCCAACGGCTGGTCAAGGTGGAGATCCCGCTGGCGATGCCCGTGATCCTCACCGGCGTCCGGATCGCCACGGTCACCGTGGTCGGCCTCGTCGGCATCTCGGCCGTGATCCAGCTGGGCGGCCTGGCCACCTACATCTTCGATGGGTTCAAGCGCAGCTACACCACCCTGATGGTGCTCGGCACCGCGGCCACCATCCTCCTGGCGATCGGGCTCGACCTCGTGCTGCGCGGCATCGAGTGGCTGATGACCCCGTGGGCGAGACGGCGGGTGGCCCGATGAGCGCCGTCGCGGTCCTCGCTCAGTCGAGCGATCCCACGAACCTGTGGCAGTGGATGGCCGACAGCTCGGAGCGCACGGTCACCGGCGACATCCCCGGCCAGGCGTGGGTCACCTTGTGGCACGCGGTCCTGGCCTTCGTGATCGCGGCAGCAATCGCCATCCCGCTGGCGGCCGTGCTCGCCCACTTCCGCAAGGCAGAGCTGGTGTCGAGCTGGGTCGTGAACATCGGCCGGGTCATCCCGACCGTCACCGTGGTCGGTGCGCTGGCCATCGTCTCGCTGCGCAACGGCTACGGATTCGAGCCGTGGCCCATCGTCATCGCCCTGGTCCTGCTCGCCCTCCCCCCGCTGTTCTCCAACACGTACACGGCGGTGCGCGACGCCTCGCCCGAGGCGGTGGACGCTGCCCGGGCGATGGGGCGCACGGAGCTGCAGATCCTGCGGCGCGTGGAGCTGCCGCTCGCCACCCCGCTGATCCTGGCGGCCAGCCGCGTGGCCGCCACGCAGGTGGTGGCCACCGAGGCGCTGGCCGCGCTGTTCGGCGGCAGCGGCCTCGGCCGCTACATCACCTTCGGCATCGCCAACCGGGACATCTACGAGGTGCAGGCCGGCGCCGTCCTGGTGGCCGGCCTGGCCATGTCGGTCGACCTCGTCTTCTGGTTCGTGACGCGGTTCGTCGTGCCGAAGCCGCTGCGCCCGGCGCCGGCTCACCGCCGGGCCATGACCCGCTCGAAGCCGGTCGAGATCATCTCCAGTCCAACACCAACCCTTGGAGGGACACCATGAAGCCCAGAACCACCACCCGCCGCTGGCGGGCCTTGAGCCTCCTCGCCGTCGTCGGCGTCTTGGCCCTGGCCTCGTGCAGCGACAACAAGTCGGACGGCGGCTCCGACGGGAGCTCCGAGACCTCCACCGGGTCGAGCGCCTCCACCGACGCCATCCGCATCAGCAGCCAGGACTTCAGCGAGCAGAAGGTGCTCGCCCAGGTCTACGGCCAGTACCTGGAGGACCAGGGCATCAAGGTCGACATCCAGGACCCCATCGGTACCCGTGACCAGATCTACGACGCGCTGGAGAACGACAAGCTCGACCTCCAGCTCGACTACACGGGCAGCGCCGTCGTCTTCCTCGAGGGCGACGACGTGACCGAGAGCGGGGCGTCGTCCGATGCCGATGCCACGTTCGAGGCGCTGCAGCCGCTGCTGAAGGACGTCAACCTGGAGTCCAGCGAGCAGTCCGAGGCGGCCGACGCCAACGCCCTGGTGGCCCTCACCAGCTGGGCCGAGGACAACGGCGTCACCACCATCTCCGACCTCGCCGACGTCGACGGCACCCTGACCCTGGGCGGTGCCGCCGAGTGCGCCGAGCGGGCCGAGTGCCTGGTGGGCTACCGGGACACGTACGGGCTGGACCTCGAGTTCAAGGCCGTCGACTACGGGCCCCCGCTCGTGGCCGCCCTCGAGGCTGATGAGATCCAGGTCGCCCAGTACGGCTCCACCGCCCCTGAGATCGCCACCGGCAAGATCGTGGAGCTGGAGGACGACAAGGGTCTCCAGGACGCCCAGAACGTGGTGCCGGTGTTCCGCTCGGCGGTCAGCTCATCGGAGCTGATCGAGGCGCTGAACACGTTGAGCGCCGCCATCACCACCGAGGACCTCGCCGCCTGGAACCAGGCCACCGATGTCGACAAGGAAGACCCGGTCGACGTCGCCACCACCTGGCTCCAGGATAACGACCTCCTGAAGTAGGCCACCCGGCCGACCCATCCGACCCGCCCGACCCGTCCGACCCGTCCGACCCGTCCGACCCCACGAAGTTGGTGTGAAGATCGGTGCCCTGCACCCAACTTCACACCAACTTCGGGGGAGGGCGGGCGGTGGGCGGCGGTTCCCGCCGGTGCGTCAGTCGATGCGGGTGAAGAACATCTGCTGCGCGGCCCAGGCCACCAGCTTCGGACCACCGTCGGCCCGAGGGTCCCAGAGGGCCATCTCGGCGGACGCGTAGCCGTCGCCGGCGAGGTGGGCTTTGCTGTGAGCCAGGATCCAACCGGGCGTGGCGTGGCCGAAGAGGTGCACGCTCAGGTCGATGCTGGGGGCGAACCAGCCCTGCTCGCGGGTACCGAGCTTCTCGAACACCGAGCCGGGCATGACGTCGGCCATCACCAGCAGCGCCAGCGGGTCGAGCATCCCGTCGACCTGCACCGGTGGGTCGTCGAAGCCGAACCAGTTCACGACCTCGGCCGCACCCCGGGGCGAATCGTCCCACGGCGGATGGCCGACGGCAGCCCGGCCGTCGAGGACCTCGCCCCAGAACGGCCACGGCGGCCGCGGCTCCCACCCCGACTCGGGCGGTGGCGGATCCCGGAACGACGGGCACTCGTCGGGCGGCGGCGCGTCGGGCGCCACCAGCTCGGTGAACGAGGGCCCCTCGCGATCGCCGCCGAACACGGCGACGGCACTGAAGCCCGATGACGCCCCGATCCCGGTGACGTCGGCACTGGCCTGCGACACCCGCCGACCGGCCCGCAGCACGCGCGCCGAGATCTGCACCTCTCCGTCGGGGACGGGGCTGGCGAACACGCCGTGGATGGCTCGCAGCGGCAGGTCGGTCTGGAGCTCCGCCGCCATGGCCCGAGCGGCGATGGCGGCGGGCAGCCCGCCCTGGGGGACCATCGCCAGCACCCACTCGGGTCCGATGGTGGCCCGGTACGCGCCCGCACCGACGGCCGTCACCTCGGTCGACTCCCACGCCCGCGCACCCACGATCCGCACGCTACGGGCGACCGCCATGGGTGCCCGCATGGGTTTCGGTCCGGTCGACGCTCCGGACGGCAGCCCGGTGCCGCGGGTCAGGGCAGGGGGAACGCGTCGGGCGTGAGCCAGAGCGCAGCGGCCGTCCCGATGGCGAGGACCAGCCACGCCACCACCAGCCGCTCGGTCACCCGCCCGTCGGGGGCGAAGCGGCGGACCAGCTGCTCCACGCCCAGCCCGGTGCGAAACCGTGACGACCCCTCCCGTGACCCGAGCAAGAGGAACAGCACCGAGCCACCGCCGACGATGCGCAGCGCTCCGTCGAGCAGGCCCTGCGGGAGCGAGGTCTGGTCCAGCGCGTACCAGCCGGCCAGCAGCAGAGCCGTGACGCCGACGATGGGTGAGGTCCGCAGGACCGACGCGACCAGGTTCCGGACGAAGCGCGACGGCAGCACCACGCCGGCGGGGAGCCGTTCGGCCCGGCCCTCGGCGAAGCCGAGCTGGGCCCGCTCGCGCCGGGCGGCGGCATCGCCGACGGTGGCGAGCACCGGCAGGACCACCAGGACGAGCAGACCGATCACCACGAGGGGTGCTGCCGACCCGGCCGCCACCGCGAACACCGCGAACGGGATGGTGACCAGACCCGGGCGGGGCGGACGGTGCGAGATCGGTGGTGAGGGCGCATCGTCGAGGTCGCCGGGCAGCGGCGCCTCGCCCCACCCGGCATCGGGCCCCCGGGTGGCGTCCGAGGCGCGCGGGTCACCGGGGGTCCAGGTCCGATCAGGGCTCGGAGCCGCCGGGGCCGGGACGTACGTGGGGGCCAGGTCCGATGCCGGAGCGGGCGGCGGAGGCGGCGGGGCAGGCGCGTCGCCGGACCGGAACGGCGTGGTGTCGGGCGAGGCCGGCCGAACCAGTTCGGTGGCCAGTCGGGACACCGGCTCGGCCGGAGCGGGCGGCGCCGACAGGTCGGCGAGGTCAGCAGCACCGGCGAGGTCGCCGGCATCGGCGAGGTCGGCAGCATCGGTGGCGTCGGGCCCGCCGAACGGATCCACGGCTCCGGCCGCGATGGGAGGGGCGACTGCGGAGCGGACGGCCGGCCCCGGATCGGCGATGGGCGGCAGCGGCGCCGGCCCGCTCATCCCACCGACGTTCTCCCCCGCTGGGCGGCCGTCGGGCCGAGGGGCCAGGTCGGTGGGCTCGGCCCCGACGGTGCCGAGCAGGACGGACCGCGGGCTATCGGGCAGCCAGCGCACCCCGATGCGGGCGAGGAAGGAGTCGAGGTCCTGGGGCCGGTGGCCCGGCTCCAGCTCGAGCCCGTCGAGGATGCCGTCGCTCACCTGCTTGGAGATGGCGGGGTTGAGGCGATGGGGCGAGGGGAGCTCGCCTCCGGCATCGCGCTCGACCGCGGCGACCGGGACCCGACCGGTGGCCAGGCGGTAGCAGGTGGCGGCCAACCCGTAGATGTCGGTGGTCGGGCCGAAGCGGCCCTCGCCGCGGTACTGCTCGAGCGGGGCGTACCCGGGGGTGACCATCCGGGTCATGCCCATCGTCTGTCCGGGGTCGAAGTCGCGGGCCAGGCCGAAGTCGATGACCACGATGCGGCCGTGCTCGGTGAGCATCACGTTCGACGGGTTCACGTCGCGGTGCAGCACCCCGGCGGCGTGCACGGGCCGGAGGGCGGCGGCGACCCGGGCGGCCACGTCCAGGACCTCGGCCTCGGTGAAGGGCTCGTTGCGGGTGCGCAGCACGTCGACCAGGGTGCGGCCGCTGAGCCGCTCCATCACCAGGTAGGCGGTGCCGTGGGCCTCGAACACCTCGTAGACCCGGACGACGCCGGGGTGCGTGAAGCGGGCCAGGACCCGGGCCTCGCGCAGGAAGCGGTCCCGGGCCGACCGGAACGACGCCCGGGCCTGGGGCGGCGTGAGCACCATCGAGCCGTGCCGGACCGCCGATTCCGGGAACAGCTCCTTGACCGCGACGCGGCGCTTCAGCCGGGTGTCGCCGACCTCGTAGGTGATGCCGAACCCGCCGCGGCCGATGATGCCGAGCACCTGGTAGCGGCCATCGGCCAGCTCGGAGCCGGCGGGCAGCTCGGCCGGTGCGGCGATCTGCGTGCCGCACCAGGCGCACACGAGCCAGGCATCACCCACCGGCCGCCCGCAGTGGGGGCACGGATCCTGCGCCTCGGGCGCGGTGGTCGTCGGCTCTTCCACGGCCCGCCCAGGGTACGGGGGGGCACCCCCCCCCCTCTGGTCAGATGGCAGCTCGGCCATCTGACGTCACGAGGGGGGCTCGGCCGTCCCTTCGGCGGGCGGTGCGCCGGCCGGAGGTCCGTCGGGGTCACCCGGATCCTCGACCGTGACGGCGTCGGCGGCCGCGACGATCTCGTCCATCTCCATCGGCGTCATCAGCAGGTCGAGGGCCGACCAGATCGTCCGGGAGTACGGGTAGAAGATCACCGGCCCGATCAGGCCGATGAACAGCCCGATGACGATGGCCAGGCCCATCCCTGCGTCCGGGTTCTGGTCCTTCCAGGCGATGAAGCCCATCAGCATGATGAAGAGGAAGCCCTCGACGATGGCGAAGTTGATGAGGTAGGCGCCCACGAAGAAGCCGGGCTCCCGCTCGAACAGGTAGCCGCAGGTGGGGCAGCGCTCCTTCATGCGGAACCAGTTGCGGTAGAGGTGCCCGCCGCCGCAGCGCGGGCAGCGCTTGACGAGGCCGCGCCACAGGAGCGTCGGCCACTCGGGCTTGGGGCGCAGGACGTCGTCGACGTCGATCGGTCGGGCCATCGCTGCCATCATCGCTCATACCGCGCCCACTGCCCACCTCCAACGCCGGGAGCGATGGCTGGCGGCCGGGTCATCGGTCACAACCGCAGCCACCGGAACGGACGCGGTCTACGGTCGCTCGCCATGCAGATCAAGGGCTCGACCATCCTCGTCACCGGCGCCAGCGGCGGCCTCGGCACCGCCATCGCCCGCGACCTCAAGGCACGGGGTGCCTCCCTCGTGCTGACGGCCCGCAACGCCGCGCTGCTCGACGCCCTGGCCGCGGAGCTCGATGCCGAGGTCCTCATCGCCGACCTCACCGACCGCGGCGACGTCGAACGGGTGGCCGCCCGAGCTGCGTCGTGCGACGTGCTGATCGCCAACGCCGGGGTGGGCGACGACCCGCCCTTCGAGGACTTCGACGAGGACGCCATCGACTTCTCGATCGACGTCAACCTGCGAGCCCCCATCGTGCTGTCGACCGCCTACGCCAAGGCCCGCATCGCCGCCGGCGAGCCGGGCCAGATCGTGCTGGTCGGCTCCCTGTCGGGCCTGGCCGCCAGCCCCGGCACCCGCATGTACAACGCCACCAAGTTCGGGCTGCGGGGCTTCTCCCTGAGCTTCAGCCAGGAGCTGGAGGGAACCGGCGTCGGGTGCTCCCTCGTGGCCCCCGGGTTCATCCGCGACGCCGGCATGTTCCACAAGGGCGGCATCGACCTGCCGCCCGGCGTCCGCACCAAGTCGCCCCAGGACGTGGCCGACGGCGTGGTCACCGCCATCACCCACAGCCCCGCCGAGGTGTTCGTGGCCCCGGTCGAGCTGCGCCTCGCCTCCACCCTGGCCACCGTCGCTCCCGCCCTCAGCGCCACCATCCAGAAGAAGCTCGACGTCGCCAACCGCCGCTGACCGGCCGCTGGGTTCCCGGCCGATCGGGTCCCGGCACCGGCGCTGACCGGCCCTCCGGACCGGCACGGCGCCCTCAGGAGCGGGTCGGCTCCGCCGCGTCCTGCTGGCCGCGGACCCAGAAGCACGCAGCGAAGAACGGCCCGGCGAGCAGGGCGCTGAGCGCCGACGTGAGCAGCGAGTCGGCGGTCCAGCCCCTCCAGAGCCCGGCGAGGGCGAACGACACCAGCGCCCAGACCACCCCGGCGGCGACCGCGAACCCGATCGGCTGGCGCCGCGCCGCAGATGCGAGCCGCCTCACCCCGGTCGCCCACACTCCGTCGCCCACGGCCATGAGCCTTCCACGGCGTCAGCGCCAGGACCAGGCTCCGACGGACGGACCGGGCCGACGAGCGATCCGGTGGGGCGCAGACACCGCCTGGACCCCACCGAACCCTTGGTCTGGCCGGTGAGATTTGAACTCACGGCCCCGCGTCCCAAACGCGGACGAAGCACCCCCACCACCAGGCCTCGTCCGGGATTCACGCAGGTCAGCGACCTCATTTGCCATGACCGAGTTTGATCAAGTCGGAGTGATTTTGAGGACCGCTGAGGACTGGCTGAGGACCGGGCATGGCCCTTGGCGCCGGTTCCTTGTTCCGCTCCACGGACGGAAGCGGGCCGGCGCCTCGGTGCCATAGGGTCTGCTGGGCGACGCAGGCGGAACCGACGGTGGAGACGAACCAACGAACCTGCCCAGCACGCGGGCGAAGCCTGACCGTGAGCGCCGGGATGTGCGGGGCCGGGAGCTGATGGCGTCGATCGACAAGCGTCCTGATGGGCGGTTCCGGGCCCGGTGGCGCGAGTACCCGGGTGGGCCGCAGAAGTCGCAGCACTTCGCCCGGAAGAGCGACGCTCAGGCGTTCATCGATGAGCTCGCCGGTGCGCAGCGGGCCGGGACCTACGTCGACCCGAAGGCTGGGTGGCTCACGTTCGCGGAGTGGTGGGAGCAGTGGCGTCCGGGCCGGCACGATCTGAACGCGTCGTCGGCTGAGCGCGATGACGGCTACTACCGGGCGCGGATCCTCGAGGCGATCGGGCCGGTCCCGTTGGCCCGGATCGATCGGTCGATGCTGCGGGCGTGGGTGCAGGACATGGTCGCCGCCGGGCTGGCGGCGACGACGGTGCGGCACACGTTCGGGCTGGTGCGCCAGGCGCTCGATGCTGCGGTCGAGGACCGGCTCATCGGAGCGAACCCGGCGATCAGGTTCCGGGGGCTGCCGAAGATCGTCGCCCCGGAGATGCGGATCGCGACGCCGGAGGACATGACCACGCTGGCGTCGCGGATCGCCGAGGGGTGGGCGACGTGGGTGCTGACCGCCGGGTACACCGGGTTGCGGCTCGGTGAGCTCTCCGCTCTACGCCGGGGCCGGGTGGATCTCGCTGGGCGGCGGATCCAGGTCCTCGAGTCGGTGACGGAGGTCAACGGTCAGAACGTGTTCGGTGCGCCGAAGACGAAGGCCGGCCGCCGATCGGTGCCGGTGCCGGAGCCGATCGCTGTGCTGGTCGAGCAGCAGTGCCACGGCCTCGACCGGGACGACCTCGTGTTCACCGCGCCGAAGGGCGGAGTGATTCGCCGGTCGAAGATCCGCCAGCAGATCTAGCTCCCTGCCACCGTCGCCGCCGGGCCCGGGACGATCACCAGGACGCAGGACCAGAAGAGCGGGAAGACGCCGACCCACTACGAAGGGCGCCGGATCCACGACCTCCGAC
>CALANQ010000469.1 GCA_937926025.1 uncultured Acidimicrobiales bacterium | reverse complement strand
CCTCGCCGCACCGACGCCGCCCCCCGTGGACGGCTGGCCGAACTGGGCCCGCCGGTCGATGATCGCCCTGATCCTGCTGTCGGCGTTCGCCGCCGCCGCCTGGCTCATCGGCTCCACGGACTCCGACGACGACACCAACCTCGACCGCAACGTGGTCATCAGCCTCACCCCCAACGAGAACGCCCAGGCCCTGCGCCAGACGCAGGTGGGGGCCGACCTGGCGGTGGGCTACGACGGCCGGCTCACCATCAACGGCGTCGAGATCCCCGAAGGGGAGATGGTCGGCGCCCGGGACCCGTCGAAGGTCGATCCGGCCGATCTGCGCCAGTTCGGCATCCGGCCCAACAACCGCAACCAGGTGTACTTCAAGCCCGGTCCCGGCAAGGTGATCGAGGAGTTCGAGCCGGGCACCGTGGACATCGTGCTGCGGTACTTCAAGGACGGCGAGCCCGCCGAGGGCACGGGCACCGTCACCTGGTCCATCAAGGTCATCTGACACCCGCCCCGGCGTCAGGCCGGGAGGTCGCCGGTCTCCAAGAGGTGCTCGAACCCGGCCTGGTCCAGCACCGGGATGCCGAGGGCCTCCGCCTTGGTGACCTTGGAGGCACCGGGTGACTCGCCGATGACCAGGGCGGTGGTCTTCTTGGACACCGAGCCGGGCGACTTGCCGCCGCGGTCGGTGATGGCGGCCTCGGCGCTGTCACGGGTGTACCCGTCGAGGGTGCCGGTGACCACGATGTTCTTGCCCAGGAGCACCTGGGGAAGGGTCGACACCTCGGGTCCCACGACGTTGACCACCTCCCGCAGGCGGGCGATGAGGTCCCGGTGGACGTCGACGGCCAGCCAGGCGTGGACCGACTCGGCGATGACGGTGCCGACGCCGTCGACCGCGGCCATGGCCTCGACCGGGGCCTCGACGATGGCATCGAGGTGCCCGAACGCCCGCGCCAGGGCCAGGGAGCCCGACGGGCCGAGGTGGCGGATGTTGAGCCCGACCAGCAGGTTGGCGAGCGGCCGGTCCCGCGCCGCTTCGATGGCCGCCCGCAGGTTGGCGACGCCCTCGTCGCCGAGCCCGCCCAGGGTGCCGGCGACCGACTTGAGCTGCTGGGGATCCTCCACGCAGGCCGCCACCAGCGCCTCGGGCACGTCCGCCGAGAGCTGCGCCGGCTGCGCGGCCACCACGTCGTCGGGCAGCACCACCTCGTCCCACGTCGCCTTGGGCCGCTGCGTGCGCTCCCGGGCGACCGCCAGGGCCCCGGCGGACCACCCGGTGACCTCGGCCCGGACGCCGGCCAGGCGGTCCCAGTCGATGGTGAAGATGTCGGCGATGTCGCCGATGATGCCGAGGTCGAGGAACAGCTGGATGCGCTGCACGCCGAAGCCCTCGATGTCCATGGACCCG
>CALANQ010000468.1 GCA_937926025.1 uncultured Acidimicrobiales bacterium | reverse complement strand
CGCCCTTGCCGCCCGCGCCCGCCGTTCCCGGCCAGCCGGTCGCCACGTAGTCGGCGTGCTGGGTGGTGGTGCCCGAGCAGCTGGCCTGGTTCCCGACACCGTTCCAGCTGCCGCACCTCCCGCCGGTGGGCGCGGTCTCCGATCCACCGCCTTGCCCCCCGGATGCCGCGGTCAGGTTCGATCCGACGATCCCTCCGCCGTCAGAGCCTCGGGGTCCCCGGTAGCCGCCGGCGCCGCCGGCGCTCCGCTGGTCGAACCCGTGAGACGCCCCGCCGCCTCCACCGCCTCCACCGGCCACGGCGAACACGCTGCAGTTCGTCGAGGACGTCACGAGCCAGACCCGCCCGGGTACGCAGCCGGGCTGAGACTCAAGGCTGGGGTCCCAGAGGCGCACGGTGGTGGCCCCGCCTCCGCCACCGCCTCCGCCCCGCGACAGCGCCAGATCGGTGTCCGGCGACATGGTCTGCCCGTCGCCGCCGGCGCAGCCGACCACCACCGCCACCGGGCGGTCCGCCGTCACCATGTCGATCTCGGTCGCATCGATGCGGGCGATCGCGTAGCCGCCGGAGCCGCCGGGACCGCCGTTGTTGCCACCTTGACCGCCATCGCCGCCCCACGCCTCGATCACGTACATGCCGCCGGCGCGGTGCGCGGGCTTCCACTCCTGGCGCTGGCCGCACTGTTGACCGAACTCGGCTTCCACGGCGGTCGCTCCGTCGATGAACAGGGTGCTGGGCTGCCCCGGGTCGGAGATCTCCGGTACCTCGGGCGCGGTGAGCGGCGACGCGCCGTCCTTCGGGAGCGACGTCGCCGGGTAGGTGAGGGTGCGGGCGGCGGCGTCGTAGGTCGGTGCCTCGAGGCGGACGGTGATGCGCTGGGCTCCGTCACCGGACCCGACCACGAGCTCGGCGTTCGGCGGGTCGGTCTCGAACCCATCCACGCCCCACCGGTCCACGAACGTGCTGGTGCCGATCGACCCCGCCGAGCGGTGCGGGCGATCCGTGACCCAGGCCGTCCGGGGCGTCACGTCGGACAGCGTGAGCGCGAACTGCCCGCCTTCGAGCGGATCGATGCCGACGGCGCCGGCGCGCTGCACGTACTGGCGAGCTGCCGGGCCTTGGCTTCCGGTGGCTGCGGCGACGCCGTCGACGAAGACCGACGCCCCGTCGAACGTCGGCGGCAGCGCAACCGCGCCGTCGTCGGCGCGACCGGTGAACGACAACGTTCCCGTGGTCGCATCGAACCGGGGAGCGGAGGCCTCCAGCGCCACGTCGTTCCCCGCGCCGTCCGCCGCGATCACCACGTTCGGCGGGTCGGCGGCGAAGCCCGCCTCGTCCCAGTCACCCACCAGGGCCTGCGCGGTGATCGTCCCGTGGGCGCGCTCGGGCCGGTCGGCGAACCAGACCACGCGCGCGTCATCGAGCTTCAGCCTGACGTCGACCGTCTTGCCGTCGGTCTCCGCGGTGCCGCCGCTGGCCTCGAGCACGTACAGGCGATCGCTCGCATCGCCCGCATCGGCCGGCGAGCGGTCCGCGGAGCGCTCGGTGCCGCTCGTGCAACCTGCGAGCGCAGCAAGCACCAGCGCCGTCCCCGCCACCGAGCGGGCGAGGTGGGACCGCGCCGTCCTCCTGCCGTCTCCCGGTGCCTGCCGCGCGTGCGTCACCCTGCTGGTCATGCGATTGCCTCCATCCCGACGTGCGGCGCCAGCATCCGCCACAAGCGACTCCCTCGCACTAGGTTAAAATGACTCAATTGTGCGCCAGGACATCACGTCAGAACTCCCGAGCTCCGGCCCGGAGACCGATGGTGACCCGGGGACGGGCTGGCACGACGACCTCGCAGCGGCCATGGGCCCGCTCGAGGCGATGGGTGCCGCTGCACTCGTCATCGATGCGGCCGACGGCACCATCCTCGGCGCCACCCGACACGCCCTCGACCTGCTCGACCAACCGTCGTTGATCAGCGTCCACGATCTCGTCGCACGCGGGATCGTGGCCAAGCCCGACCTCGTCCGCCTGCTCGACTGGATCCAGGATCGCCGACGGGTCGATCGGCGGTCCGGCAGCGCAGCCTCGGTCGAGACGGCGCACAGCACCACCGGCCGGTTGCGGGTCCACCGTCCGGGCAGGGAGTCGATCGACGTGGACGTCAGCCTCGTGTACCACCGTCGCCCCCAGCACGACGCCGAGGCGGCGACCGTGTCGCTCCGGCCCGTCGACCGGGGCCACGCCATCGACCTCGACTCGATCCCGCAGGAGCTCTGGACCCTGCACGACGTCCAGATGCGCGTCATCGCCACCGATCCCCGACTCGAGGAGATCGGCATCTCCCCCGCTTCGCAGGTCGGCATGCCGGCCACCACGCTGATCCACCCAGAGGACCTTCCCGGCGTGCTCGACCCCGTCAACGCCGTCGTGCGCGGGCGCGCGCGCAGCGCCCAGATCCGGGTGCGCGCCGCCATCACCGACGGCGCGTGGCAGCAGGGGACGATCGAGCTCCGCCGGCTGGTCACCGGCGACGGTCCGCTCATCCTCAGCGTCATGCGGTTCGAGCGCCCGGGACGTCGCTCCATCCCCAGAGACGTGCTGACCGCCCGCCAGCGAGCCATCGTCGCCGCCCTCTTCGACGGACGCCGGGTCAAGGAGATCGCCGCCACCGACCACGTGTCGGTCCGCCCCGTGCGGAACCAGCTCGCCGCCGTGTACCGCAAGCTGGACGTCTCCGGACAGGGAGACCTCCTCGCCACCTACCTGCGACCGCACGAGTGAGGCGCGGGTTTCAGCTCCGACGGCCGAAGAGTTCGGTACGAGCGAGGTCCACGGCGATCGGGTCCCCCACCTCCGGGCGGGGCGGGGGGGGGCGACGCTCACGGAGCTCGGGGCCGGGAACGAACGAAGGCCTGGTCGTGCTGACCAGGCCTTCTTCCGTGGAGCTGATCGCGACGCTTTCACTGGTTGCTGACCTGGTCAGCGCACCCGACAACCAAGGCTCCATGTTGGTTGCGGATCCAGCTGTGTTTGCTCGGAGGCACCGACGCCTCTCTAGGTCTGAGCGTTTTGAACTGGCTCAGGCCTACGGCGGTGACCAGACCGTGATGGTGCTGGCCGATCGATTCGGCATCTCCCGCACGACTGTGCTGAAGGTGCTGCACGACGAAGGTGTCGACCTTCCCTACCGGAAGATGGGACCCGCTGAACTTGAGGAGGCTCGACGCCTCTACAAAGCCGGCTGGTCGTTTGCTCAGGTGGGCGCACGTCTCGGCGTCGATCCGAAGACGGTGCACAACGCCTTTCGGCGAGCTGGGCTGCCGACACGCCCGAGAGTGGGTCGGCGGCCATAATCATTCTCTCATGGCGGAGCGAATCGGACAATGACTACGCAGAACCCTGGAACGCGACCCAACGTCGGCCGGGTTCGTCGACCCGGCGAACGCCGTCGACCGCTGCCCTCCACACCGC
>CALANQ010000467.1 GCA_937926025.1 uncultured Acidimicrobiales bacterium | reverse complement strand
GGCTCGAGCCGCATCACAGCGGTGCGGGTCACGGTGATGGAGGAGCCGAAGGCTCCGAACTTCCTGGGGTACGCCGACTCGATGTAGACGCCGTAGTAGTCCGCCCCGGTGTCCTGGTTGTTGCTGCGCGCGTTGGGGCACCAGCCCACCCGCTGCGCCGCCGAGGTCTTGAGGCACCCCGTCCCCGTCGGCGCCACCGACGGGTTCGCAGAGATCGTGAGGTCGTAGCTCGATGCGGTCAGCGCCTTGAGCTGAGCCCCGGTCAGGACGTTGCACGTCCCCGACGGAGACGCCTGGAGGCACGAGGACGGCACCCGGCCGTCGGCCGTCGTGGACTTGAAGATGACCACCTTGGACACCTGGTCGACCACGCCGGACGCCACCAGGCTGGCCCGGAGGCTGTTGAGCGCGTAGTAGTCGGCGCCCGGGCTGACCGACTGGCCGGAGCCGACGCGGGCGCCGGCACGAGCGGACTCGTTGACGGCCAGGCCGGACCGCCAGGCGAACCCGTAGTCGAACGTGGATGCCACGAGGACCAGCAGGATCATGGCGATGAAGGCGAACTCCACCAGCCCGGCGCCCCGCTCCCGCCGAGCGGAGCTGGCCCCGTGCGCCCGACGGACGCGCTCGGGGATCACTCCGACCTCGGTTCGATCTGGATGACCGACTGGTCCGTCATCGTGGTGGTGGAGCCGAACATCTTGGTCACCCATCCGTGCTCCGCTTTGATCCAGATGCCCACGTAGTCGGGGCCGGCCTTGTTGTTGTCGGAGCGGGCGTCCGCCCGGCTCCCCGGGCACCAGAAGCGATCGGGCGAGGCGTTGGCGTGCGGACCCGAGATCAGGCAGCCGAACCAGATCTTGTCGGTGTCGAGGGTGCGGCCCGTGCCCGCAGCGTCAGCGGCCGCCTGGGCCCGCTCCTCCTTGACCTGGGCGATGGCCTTGTTGATGTCCTCGGGGTAGTACACGTTGCACACGTCGGTGACGGCGATTCCCGACTTGCAGCCGCCGGACGGACCGCCCACGTCGGTGGGGCCGTCGCCGGGCCCGGTGGCCTTGTAGATCACCACGTACTTGAGCTGGCCGGCACCGAGGCCGCTGGCCTCGTTGTTGACGTCGATCAGGGTGTAGAGGTCGGCCTGGCCGTCGGCGCCGGCGGCACTGGCCGACCGGGCGCCGGCGCGCACGGCGTTGGAGAGGGCGAGGTAGTCCTTCATGTACAGGCCGCCCTCGAAGAGCCCGAGGATCAGCGCGAAGAACACGGGGGTGATGAAGGCGGCCTCGACGATGGCCACGCCCCGGTTGGATCGGGCCTTGGCGCGGACCCGGCTCATCCAGGCTGGGTGACGATGCTGTCGGGGCAGCCCAGGACGCGGTTCCACGTGGTCTCTATCGGCAGGTGAGGTACGACCCATGAGGCAATCCCTTAGCGGTTGTCGACCACGGAGAGCGGTAGCGAGCGGGTGAAATGCTACAGAGAGTGGCATTCGACATCCGGTCACCCCCGCCGATCCCCCTCCCTGTCAGACGGGTTCCGTATCGTGGGCAGGGCCATGGCACCCTCCCCACCCGAACTCGTCGTCGCCCACGCACCGATCCCCGTCGGTGACCCCGGTCAGGCCCTGATCCCCCGGGACGAGCGCGAGGCGCGGGAGGCCGCCCAGCTCGCCCCCCACGCCACCCGCGCCACCGGGGCGGGCGACCGGGCCGTCGAGGAGGAGCCGGACACCTTCCGCACCTGCTTCGAGCGCGACCTGGACCGCATCCACCACTCCAAGGCGTTCCGGCGCCTGGCCGGCAAGTGCCAGGTGTTCGTCGCCCCCGAGGACGACCACCTCCGCACCCGGCTGACCCACGCCATCGAGGTGTGCCAGGTGGCCGTCTCCATCGCCCGGCCCACCGGGCTCAACGTGGCGCTCACGGCCGCCGCCGCCACAGGCCACGACTGCGGTCACGGGCCCGCCGGCCACGCCTCGGAGGGGGCCCTGTCCCCCTTCGTCGACGGCGGGTACCACCATGCGGGCTACGGGGCCGACGTGGTGCTGGCGCCGCTCCACCTCTGTGCGGAGACCCTCGACGCCATCCGC
>CALANQ010000466.1 GCA_937926025.1 uncultured Acidimicrobiales bacterium | reverse complement strand
GATCGGCCCGACGAGGGCTCCCGGGGCGACGAGTCCGGCGGGAGGGCGGAACCCATCCGCGCCCTGGCGACCGTGGACGAACTAGTGTTCGATCCTCGTTCGAAGGAGTGGAACCTCATGCCCAACGCAACGCAGACCCGTGACTTCCGGATCCGGCTGAAGGCCGCTCGCCAGGGCGCCGGGTTCACACCCGGAGACCTGGCCGACGAGCTGGTCGCCTGCGGGAAGGACATCACCGTGGACGACATCGTCAACTGGGAGAACGGCAAGGCCGCACCCAAGGCGTGGGACGAGCCCACGGTGGTGGCAGCGGAGATCCTGCTCAACGCCGACGGGCAGCTCACCGAAGCCCTGGGCTGGTAGCTCGGGCTACGGTCACCGCACCGGCGGCGCCACCAGCACGGCCGCCGTGCACCAGGACCGAAGGGGACCAGCCATGCCGCTCGAAGGCGAGTACGAACCGGGCACGTGGGACATCGCCCGGGACCAGGTGGAGCTGTTCGAGTCCACCAACGGTGCCGAGGGAACGGTCCTCAACGGTGCCCCGTGCATCATCCTCACCAACCTCGGCGCCAAGAGCGGCAAGCTCCGCAAGAACCCGCTGATCCGCGTCACCGACGGCACCAACTACGCGGTGCTCGGCTCCATGGGCGGCGCCCCGAAGTCCCCCAACTGGGTCACCAACATCCGGACGAACCCGCTGGTGGAGCTCCAGGACGGCCCGGTGAAGAAGGACTACCTGGCCCGCGAGGTCGAAGGCGACGAGCGCACCGAGTGGTGGGCCCGCGCCACGGAGGCGTGGCCGCCCTACGACGAGTACCAGGCGAAGACCACCCGGGTGATCCCGGTGTTCGTCCTGACCCCCGTGGACTGAGGACCTTCGGCCCTACCCTCCCGCCCCCCTCGCTCCGTACCGTCGGAGACGAAGGAGAAGACGAGGAAGGGAGGGACCATGGCACTGGTGGACCGCAGGACGGGCATCGAGTTCATCGACGAGCAGGAGTGCCTCGAGCTCCTCGACCGTGAGGTGTTCGGACGGCTGGCCATCATGGACGGCGGCAACCCGCTCATCCTTCCCATCAACTACGCGATGGACGGCCGGCACGTGGTCTTCCGGTCCGGGCCGGGCACGAAGGTCGATGCCCGCAACCGGGGAGCGTGCTTCGAGATCGACGGCCACGACGACGACCTCCGCAACGGGTGGAGCGTGGTCATCCGCGGCCGCATCGAGGAGGTCACGCTGCACCAGGAAGGCCTGTTCGACCGACTCGCCGGGCTGCCCCAGCCGTGGGCGCAGGGCGACAAGCCGCATGTGATGCGGCTGGTGCCGGCCTCGATCCAGGGTCGACGGGTCACCGGCGACGAGCTCCCGCCGCCGCCCTGACCCGAACTCAGGCTCCCTGCGGGCGGCGCACCCCCCAGCGCACCTCGAACGAGGAGATGGCCGGGTTGGAGATGCGGGCGTGCGGCCCGCCCTCCAGCGACGGCCACTGGGACACGTAGCAGCGGGCGGCCGCCAGCTTGGCCGCCCGCTGCTCGTCGTCGAACCGGGTGGCGACGGGCTCCAGGTCCGCCGGGTCCGCCACCTCCCCCAGCACCCGGGCCCAGGCCGCCTCGGGCACCAGGTGCGGATCCGCGGGTGCGCCCGTGACCCACGACGGCCAGCCCAGGTTGGTGGCGTACGGCAGGTCTGCGTAGAGCCAGAGCCCGGTACCGGCACGGTCGGCCAGGGCGAGGGCGGCGTCGCGCACCGCCACGTGATCGGGGTGGCGGCCGATGCCCGCCGGGGCCACCAGCACGGACGCACGCGGGACCGCGTCGCCGATCACCTCGGCCAGCTCGGCAGCGGCCACCGGCCTCGTGCGGTACTGGTCGTCCAGGAGGTCGAGGTGCGCCGGGACGATGCCGATCCGGCCGAGGGCGTCCACGTCCTCGGCCCGGCGGCGCCGCACCAGGTCGGCGGAGTCGGTGACGCCGAAGATGGGGTCGAAGCGGCCGGTGGTCCCCTCGGCCGGAACGCCGGCGAACACCACCACCACCTCCAGGCCTCCGGCGGGGGCAGAGGTCAGCACCGACCAGGCGCTGAGCACGGCGTCGTCAAGGTGCGGAGACAGGACCACCACCGGCCCATCCGGATCACCGATCACGAGTCTCGACCACCTCCCGGGGGCGCGCGGAGCCGTACGATCCTCGCGCATGGCCGGGGAGTTCACGTTCGCCGTGGTGGGTCGCAACGAGGCGGCCACGCTGCCCACCGCGCTCGGCTGCGCGCTGGCGGCCGCCCAGCCCGGTGATCGGGTGTGGTTCGTGGACAGCGGCTCCACCGACGACTCCGCCGCGGTCGCCCGCAGCCTGGGCGCCGAGGTGATCACCGCCCCCGCCGGCAAGGGCCGGGCCATGCAGGCGGCGTTCGACCGGTGCCGCCACGGCCACCTGGTGTTCCTCGACGCCGACTACCAGTGGTCCGAGCGCAACATCCCCGCCGAGGTCCGGGCCGCGGCCGTCCGCACCGACGCCGACATGGTGGTGGGCACCTACGACGAAGCCGGCCGGCGCCGCGTGGTGATGCCCGGCGTGTACCACCCGATCGTCGGGGCGCTCATGCCCGAAGCGCTCCCGCACATCGACATCGCGCTCAGCGGCTTCCGGGCCGTCCGCCCCCACGTCCTGCGCTCCCCGCTGCCGCCGGGCTACGGCGCCGAGACGCACCTCAACCTGGAGGCCACGTTCGGCGGAGACCGGGTGGTGAGCTGCCCGGTCGGCGGGTTCCGAGGCTCGCTGCGGGGCTACACCAACATCCCGGCCATCCTCGACGACGTCGCCGAAGCCGTGCTCGACGGCGCCGTGCGCCACGGCCGCCTCGCCGCCGCCCAGCGCCCGGCCTGGGACGCGTGGATCGACGGGGTGCGCGCCCTGGTGGCCGACCAGCCGGCGCTGGGCGAGGACGAGGCCGCCTTCACCGCCCTCCTCGCCGACCTGGCCGCCCGCCCGCTGCCGCCGACCGGGCTGCCCGCCGCCCCGTGATCGCCTCGGCGTCGCCCGTCCGGGACCGGCTCAGGTTCGAGACGACCTCGGACCTCGCGGCGCTCCGGGAGGACTGGTCCCGGCTGGCGGCGCGCAGCGACAACGTGTTCGCCACCTACGAGTGGCTGGCCACCTGGTGGGAGCACTTCGGCCGGCGACGGCCGCTGCTGCTCACGACGGTGCACGACGACGGGCGGCTCGTCGCCATCCTCCCGCTGTACGTGGCCACCACCCGACCGGCTCGGGTGCTCCGGTTCCTCGGGCACGGGGCCACCGACCAGCTGGGGCCGATCTGCGACGCGGCCGACCGGGACCTCGCCCGGCGGGCACTGGCCGCGCTGGTGGCAGAGCAGCTCCACCGTCGGGGCCTGGTCATCGCCGACGAGCTGCCCGCCTCCGACGAGCCCCTCCCCGGCTCCCGGCTGCTGGCCCGCTCGCCCACCCGGGTGGTCCCGCTGGCCCGCACCGGCACCACCGGCGAGGCCTGGCTGGCCGGCCGGTCGCCGAAGCTGCGCGCCCAGCTGGCCCGTGACGGGCGCCGCCTGGCCGAGGCCGGCACCGTGACCCACCGCACCACCACCGACCCGGCCGGCGTCGGGTCCGACCTCGACCTGCTCGTGGACCTGCACCGACGGCGCTGGGACCCCGCCGGGGGCTCGCGCTCGTTCGTCGGGCGGGAGGCGTTCCACCACGACGTCGCCCGGCAGCTCCTGGATCGGGGCTGGCTCCGCCTCCGCTTCCTGGAGGTGGACGGCGAAGCGGTCGCCGGGGCGTACAGCTTCCGGTTCGGGGACGTGGAGTCCAACTACCAGAGCGGGCGGGACCCGCGGTGGGACCGGTGCTCGGTCGGTCTGCTGCTCCACCGCCACGCCATCGACGCCTGCGCCGACGAGGGCGTGGCCGAGTACCGCTTCCTGCGAGGTGACGAGGACTACAAGCGCCGCCTGGCCAACGAGGTGGTGGAGCAGGAATCCGTCGCCTGGGCCCGGGGCCTGCTCGGCACCGCGACCTGCACCGCCGTCGCCCACCTCCCCCGCCTGACGCGCACCCAGGCCCGCTGGGTGCCGGCATCGCTGGCCTGGGGCACCGGCGGCACACCGCGATGGGGCGCACCGTGAGGGTCGAGCCGGTGCAGGTGAGCCGCCACCGCGACCAGGCCGAGCGCTCCGCGGTGCTGCGCGGCTCCTTCGGCGAGCACCGCCTCGTCACCCGAGGCCCCGCGACGGTCATCGATCCCACCCTCGACGCTTCGTCCCCAGCCGTGGCGGCGCTGGCCTTCGCGATGCGCGGCGAGGCCGACCTCCACGTGGACGGGCCGATCGACCCGCAGCTGCGCCGCCACCTCGACGAGATCCAGGCCGCCTACCTGGCCTGGGACCGCCAGGCCGGACCCGTGACCGTCGATGCGCCGACCACCACGCGGACGCCCCGCCGGAGGGCCGGGCGCCGCTCCCGGCTCCGCCGAGCCGCGTTCTTCTCCCGCGGGGTGGACTCCCTGTTCACCGCGGCCCACGACCGGGCGGCCCACCGCGAGCTCGATGCCGTGGTGTTCGTCGACGGGCTCGAGCCCCGCCACGACGACGCCGTCCGATCCGAGGAGCGCCGGCTGGCGGCAGAGGCTGCCGGGCGGCTCGGCCTGCCTCACGTGGTCGTGGAGACCAACGTGCGCGAGCTGTTCGACCCGGCCGGGTTCGACTGGGAGGACGCGGTGGGCGCCGGGCTGGCCAGCATCGCCCTCGCCCTCGCCGGTGCGTTCGACGAGGTGGTGATCCCGTCGGGCGACAGCTACGACACGGTGGAGCCGTGCGGCACCAGCCCGCTGCTCGACCCGCTGTTCTCCACCAGCCGGGTGCGGGTCGTGCACGACTCGCTCGCCCGCAGCCGCCTCGGCAAGGTCGGGTGGCTGGTGGAGCACCGGCCCGACCTGCTGGCGGACATCAAGGTGTGCTTCAAGGAGAACCGCCCCGACAACTGCGGGCGCTGCGGCAAGTGCCTGCTGACGATGGCGTGCCTCCAGGTCCACGGCGCCCTGGAGCGGGCCACCGGGTTCCCCACCGAGATCGACCCCGACGACATCCGGGCGTTCCGCCTCCCCACCTACAAGGCGCGGGCCGACTGGGCCGAGGTGGCCCGCGCGCTGGGCACCACCGGGGCCGACGGCCGGGTGCGCACCGCCGCGCTGGACGCCCTCCGCACCTCCGCGCTCATCGAGCGGGACCGCGTCGACCACGCCGGCAACCCGGTGTGGGCGGGGCCCTACTGGCTGCGGAACCACCGCCTCAACGAGGTGCTCTCGCTGGTGGTGGACGGCGAGCCCTACCCGCCGCTGGAGTCCTGAGGCTCCCGCAGGTAGACCACCACGAAGGTGCCGGACCCTCGCCGCAGGTTGGCCGAGTGCTCCACGCCCGCGGGGATCCACACGGTGGTGGGCGAGGTGGCGGTGATGGTCTCGCCGCCGAGGACGGTCCGCAGACCCCCTCCCCCTGTGGCGATCCGACCCCCACCGGTCGCCCCGCCGCCGTTCACCCCGAAGGGTGACTGATTTGAGAATGCGCAGTCTCGGTGCAATTTGTAAAGCAAACTCTTGCAAGCAGACGGATGACAGATTCGTGCCCGAATCAGCGCTGATCCATGGCTGACACCAAGGATTTCGCGGCTTGTGGCGCGCCGCACGACCAGCTAGCACCCAGCAAGCACCCCGAAAAAAGCCGAAAGATCCCTCGGATTTTTCTCGGATCGGCCCGGAAGCCCTGCTCACGGCGGTCTCAGAACCGAACGAACCAGTACGAGGAGTCCGGTTCGGCGCCAGGTCCCGGGGCGCGCTCGGACCCCGCGCGCGCCCGCCCGGTGGCGCTGACCGAGCCCGACCGGAGCCGATCCGGGAAGGTCAGGTGGCCCGGTAGACCAGGCCCTGGGACCCCTTGGTGATGGTGAGGGTGTCGCCGTCGACCGTGTAGTCCACTTCGCCGTCGAGCACCGTGGTGACCGTGGCCTCCAGCTCGCTGGCGGCGCCGGGGCAGGCCATCTTGGTCATCGCGATCGGCCCGAACGTGAGGGTGGCGTCGGCCACCTCGACCGTGGTCGAGCCGCTGTTGCACCCGGTGAACACCGCGGCGTTGCCGTCGTCGTCGATGGTCAGCGTCGGGGGCTCCGCGCCGGCGGGCAGCGACGCCACCGCGCTGTTCGCCTCGATGGTGCCGTCCAGCGTCCAGGTGGTGCCGTTCAGCGGCGACTCGGTCACGGCCATCAGGG
>CALANQ010000465.1 GCA_937926025.1 uncultured Acidimicrobiales bacterium | reverse complement strand
TGGAGACCCGCCTCGGCGCCGCCGACGACCCCGACCTCGGGGTGCTCGTGGCCTCGTTCAACCACATGGCCCAGGTCCTCGAGGAGCGCATCGAGCAGGACACGCGGTTCGCCTCCGACGTCAGCCACGAGCTGCGGTCTCCGCTCATGACGCTGTCGGCGTCCATCGAGGTGCTGTCGTCGCGGCGCGAGGAGATGCCCGACGCCTCCGCCCAGGCCGCCGTGGACCTGATGGTCGCCGACGTGGCCCGGTTCAAGCAGCTGGTCGAGGACCTGCTGGAGATCTCCCGCTTCGACGCCGGCGCCGCCCGCCTCGACCTCAGCGAGCTCCGCCCCGGGGAGCTCACCACCCAGGCCGTGGCGTGGTCGCAGAGCCCCGACGTGCCCATCGAGCTGGATCCCGAGCTGGCCGGCGCGTTCATCCGCGCCGACAAGCGGCGCCTCGTCCGCGTCATCACCAACCTGCTCGACAACGCCCGCAAGTACGGCGGCGGGGCCACCCGGGTGAAGGTCCAGAAGGTGGCCGACGGCATCCGCTGGGCCGTCGAGGACGCCGGTGCGGGCGTCCCCGTCGACGAGCGCGAGCTCATCTTCGACCGGTTCTCCCGCGGGGCCGGGTCCAACCGCCGGGCCGGCAGCGAGGGGGTCGGGCTGGGCCTGTCGCTGGTGGCCGAGCACGTCGCCCTCCACAAGGGACGGGTGTGGGTGGAGGACCGACCCGACGGGGCCGACGGCGCCCGGTTCGTGATCGAGCTGCCCGTCGCCTGGGACGAGCCGCGCCCGGACGACCCGCTCGACGAGGACATCCCGTGATCCGGCTCCGACCCGCCGCGCTCGGCGCCGCCGCCGCCGCCGTCGCGCTCGTCGCCGGGCTGGTGGGCTGCGGCGTCCCGCTCGACGAGCAGCCGCGCGCCATCAGCCAGACCACCGCCGTCGTCGCCGACACCACCCCGACCACGGCGGCGCCGTCAGGCGCCCCCACCGTCGCCGTCTACTTCCTGAACGATGAGCGCCTCCAGGCGGAGGAGTACCGGGTCGAGGGCGAGGTCACGCTGGGCAAGGCCCTGAACTTCGTGCTGGCGCCGCCCCCGGAGGACGCGAGCGACGAGCTCAGCACCTCGGTGCCCCCCGGCACCGAGCTCCGCGGGGTGCAGGTCGACGACGGGCTCGCCGCCATCGACCTCAGCAGCGAGATGAACGCGCTGACCGGCTCCACGCAGAAGGAGGCCTTCGCGCAGATCGTGTTCACCGCGCTGGGCTTCGACGAGGTCCAGCAGGTGCGGTTCCTCATCGACGGCAAGGCCATCGACGCACCCACCGACGACGGCAACCTCGCCGTGGTGTCGGCCGACGACTACGACCCGCCGCTCAACCCCCGGTAGCGGGCCGCTGCGGCGAGAACAACGCCGACGTCCGCAGCAGGTCGGGCTCCACCATCTTGAGGTGGCCGACGCCGTCGGCCACCGGGACCCGCACGATGTGGCCGTTCTGGAGGGCCATCATCGTCCCGAAGTCGCCGTCGGCCACGGCGTCGACGGCGGCCACGCCGAAGCGCGTGCCGAGGACCCGGTCGAACGCCACCGGCGTCCCGCCCCGCTGCACGTGCCCGAGGATGGTGGTGCGGGTCTCGATCTCCGTGCGGGTCTCCAGCTCAGCGGCCACCACGTTGGCGATGCCGCCGAGGCGCTGGTGGCCGTAGGCGTCGACCGCCGGTTCGGTGATGGACAGGGTGCCCGGCTTGGGCACGGCGCCCTCGGCCACCACCACGATGGTGGCCCAGCTGCCGTGGTCGTGGCGGGCGATGATGCGCTCGGCCACGTCGTCGAGGTCGAACGGCTCCTCGGGCACCAGGGTGACCGCAGCGCCGCCTGCGATGCCGGACCACACGGCGATGTGGCCGACGTGGCGGCCCATCACCTCCACCACCAGGACGCGATCGTGGCTCTCCGCGGTGGTGTGCAGCCGGTCGATGGAGAACGTGCAGATCTGGACCGCGGTCTGGAAGCCGAACGTCATCTCGGTGCAGGCGATGTCGTTGTCGATGGTCTTGGGGACACCGACCACGGGGACGCCGTCGTTGTGCAGGTCGTTGGTGACGCCCATCGTCCCGTCGCCGCCGATGGACACGATGGCGTCGAGCTGGTGCCGCTCCACCGCATCCTTCACCAGCTGCACGCCGTCGTCGTAGGTGTACGGCTGGTCCCGCGACGTGCCGAGGATGGTGCCGCCCCGCGGGAGGATCCCCCGGCAGCGGTCGATGGTGAGCGGCTCCCACACGTCGTCGAGCACGCCCCGCCAACCGTCCCGGAAGCCGATGACCTCGCCCCCGTGATCGACCGACACCGCGCGGACGGCAGCACGCAGCACGGCGTTCAGCCCCGGACAGTCGCCGCCACCCGTCAGGATCCCGATGCGCATGGCGGGAGCCTACCGAGGTGCCAGAGGGCCCCGGACCGGCCCGCCGGACGGTCTCCCCCTCGCCTCGGGGTGCTCCGGTAGCGTCGCCCGCCATGGCTGTCGTCATCGCCCTCGACGCGGGCACCACCGGGGTCCGCGCCTTCGCCGTCGACCGGTCGGGCCGCTCCGTCGGCTACCGCTACCGGGAGTTCACCCAGCACTTCCCGCAACCGGGCTGGGTCGAGCACGACGCCATGGAGATCTGGCACGCCATCGTCGGCACCACGGCCGAGCTGATCTCGTCGCTGCAGGAGCCGGTGGCCGCCATCGGCATCACCGACCAGCGGGAGACCATCGTGGCGTGGGACCGGCGGACCGGCCTCCCCCGCCACCGGGCCATCGTCTGGCAGGACCGGCGCACAGCCGCCCGCTGCGACGCCCTCGCCGAGGCCGGTCACCTCCCGCTCGTCCGGGAGACCGCCGGCCTGGTGCTGGACCCGTACTTCTCCGCGTCGAAGGTCGAGTGGCTGCTCACCGAGGGCGGGGTCCAGGCCGACGAGAACCTGGCGCTCGGCACCATCGACACGTGGCTGCTCTGGAACCTCACCGGTGGACGGGTCCACGCCACGGAGCCGTCCAACGCCAGCCGCACGATGCTCCTCGACATCCGCACCCTGGACTGGTCCGACGAGCTGTGCGAGCTCTTCGGCGTGCCCCGCTCGGCCCTCCCGGAGGTCCGGCCGTCCAGCGGCCGGTTCGGGGTGACGCACGAGTCCTCGGGCCTGCCCGCCGGCATCCCCATCAGCGGCATCGCCGGCGATCAGCAGGCCGCCTTGTTCGGCCAGGCGTGCTTCGCCCCCGGCGACACCAAGAACACCTACGGCACCGGCTCGTTCGTGCTGATGAACGTCGGCAGCCGGTGCCCCGAGCCCACCGAGGGCCTGCTCACCACCGTGGCCTGGACCATCCCCGACGGCACCGGCGGGACCCGCACCGACTACGCCTTCGAGGGCGCCATCTTCTCCACCGGGTCCGCCATCCAGTGGCTCCGCGACGGGCTCGGGATCATCGCCAGCGCCCAGGAGGCCGGCCCCCTGGCGGCATCGGTGCCCGACACCGACGACGTCTTCTTCGTCCCGGCGTTCACCGGCCTGGGCAGCCCCTGGTGGGACCCCTACGCCCGCGGCACCCTGGTGGGGCTCACCCGCGGCACCACCAAGGCCCACATCACCCGGGCCGTCGTGGAGTCCATGGCCCTGCAGACGCGCGACGTGGTCGACGCCATGACCGCCCACTCCGGTCACCCCGTCTCCGGCCTGCGGGCCGACGGTGGCGCCGCCGTCATGGACCTCCTGATGCAGATCCAGGCCGACCAGCTGGGCGTGCCGGTCCGGCGGCCGCAGGTCCAAGAGACCACCGCGCTCGGCGCCGCCTACCTGGCCGGCCTGGCCGAGGGGGTGTGGTCCTCCACGGCGGACATCGAGGCCAACTGGGCGCTCGACGCCGAGTTCACCCCGGCCGACGACCGCACGGCTGCCGACGCGCTCCACGGGCGGTGGCTGGAGGCCGTCGCCCGGTCGCGCGCCTGGGCCACCGGCTGACGGTCAGCCCGTCCCGCCCCGGGTCAGGCCCGGTCCGGGAGCTCGGCCCAGCGCAGCGCCACGATGCGGGCCAGCGCGTCGAGCTCGTGACGCTCCCGGGTGCGCCACGCGATGTTGTCGCGGCCGGCGACCACCGCCAGCCCCACGTCGGGCATGGTCGACCAGATCACGTCGTTGCCGCCGAGGTCCGCACCCCGGCCCGATCCCTGCAGCGCCGCCGCCGTGCTGGAACCGTGGACGAACGCGGCCAGCCAGCTCTCGGTCGGTGCCCGCTCGCCGCCCACCAGCAGGTTGCCGCTCTCCAGGTCCATGACGGCCACCCAGGCCGCCGACAGCGACCGTGGCGCCACGTCCCGGGCCACCTCGAGCAGCGCCTGGCGATCCTCCGCCTCCACCAGCTTCCCCGCCGTCTCCAGCGTGGCGCGCCGGGGGTCGTGGCCCTCGGGGCCCACCGACCGGACCTCCTCCACCTGCACGCCGTCGACCTGGCGGACCTCGCTGACCAGCAGGTCCACCAGCGTGGCGTCGGGGAGCTGCACGACCAGCTCATCGACCGCCTGGCCGTCACCGGTCTCGAGGATCTCGATGCCCACCACATCGCCCTTCACGGCGCCGATCCGGCTGGCCACCGCACCCAGGGCACCCGGACGATCCGGCAGCCAGACGCGCAGCACGTAGCTCTCCATGGAGGGGACCCTAGGGGGCCGATGTGAACGGACTGTTTCGTCCGCGGGAGGACTCCGATGCGGGGGTTCCGGTGGCTTGACCAGGCGGTCAAGTAGGTTGACCTGGTGATGGACCGGAAGCTGACCCAGCGGGGCGAGGAACGGCGCAAGCAGCTGATGGCGTACGCCACGGCGCGCTTCGCCCAGAACGGGTTCCACCCCACCTCGGTGGCCGAGATCACCGAAGGCCTCGGCGTCGGCAAGGGCGTCTTCTACTGGTACTTCGACTCCAAGGAGGAGCTGCTGCGGGCCATCCTGGCCGACGCCCAGCTCGACCTCCGCCGCCGCCAGCGGGCCGCGGTCAGCGGCGCCGCTTCGCCGTCCGACGGCATCGAGGCCGGCCTGCGGGCCTCGATGGCCTGGTCCATCGAGCACCCCGACTACTTCCGCCTGTTCCAGTTCGCCGCCACCGACGACCGCTTCAACCAGGGGCTGCGCAAAGGCGAGCAGGTGGCCGTCAACGATGCCGCCAAGGTCCTGGCCGCCGCCATGGAGGCCGGCGAGATCCCCGACGGCGACGCCACCCTGCTCTCCCACGCCCTGCTCGGCGTGAACACCCATCTGGTCCAGCAGGTCCACCGCGGGGTGCTCGCCCCCTCCGACGACCTCATCGACGCGGCCGTCAGCTTCTGCCTCCACGGCCTCCTCGGTCGCCCCGCCCCCGCGTAGCGAGCGACCGCCGCAACCCGCTCAGGCAGCGACCAGGCCGGCCACACCGGCCAGGAGCTCGATCGAGCGGAGGCGGGCGTCGATGCCGGGCGACGCAGCCACGACGATGAGCTCATCGGCGTCGGCGTGGACCGCGAACCCGTCCAGGTACTCCTTCACCGCATCGGGGGACCCGATGGCCGAGTAGCGCATCATCTCGGCGATCTGCTGGCCCTGAGGTGAGGCCAGGATCTCGTCCGCCAGCTCGTCGGACACGTCGACGCCCTTCTGGACGAACATGCGGACCCGAGCCCGCCGGACCGCCAGGGCCTGGGCCTCGGCGTCCTCACCGGTGTCCGCCGCGATGACGTTGACCCCGGCCATCACGTAGGGCTCGGCCTGCTGCTCCGACGGCTGGAACTCGTGGCGGTAGGTGGCCACCGCCTGGCGCAGCGCCTGGGGCGAGAAGTGGGAGGCGAACGCGTACGGCAGCCCGAGCGCCGCCGCCAGCTTCGCCCCGAACAGCGACGACCCCAGGATGTACAGGGGCACCTCGGTGCCCTTGCCGGGCGTGGCCTGGACCCCGGCCACCAGCGAATTGCCCGTGAGGTAGCCCTGGAGCTCCTGCACGTCCTGGGGGAACCGGTCCGAGGAGCTGGGGTCGCGGCGCATGGCCCGCATGGTGACCTGGTCGCTGCCCGGAGCCCGGCCGAGGCCCAGGTCGATGCGGCCCGGGTGCAGCTCCGCCAGGGTGCCGAACTGCTCCGCGATGGGCAGGGGTGCGTGGTTCGGCAGCATGATCCCGCCCGCACCCAGCCGGATCCGCTCCGTGTGGGCCGCCACGTGGGCGATGAGCACGCTGGTGGCCGACGACCCGATCTGGGCCATGTTGTGGTGCTCGGCGTACCAGACCCGCTCGTAGCCCAACCGCTCCGCCAGCTGGGCGACGCGGACGCTGTTGTCGAAGGCGTCCCGGGCGGTCTGGCCCTTGCCGATCAGCGCGAGGTCGAGGATGGACAGGCGGGGAGGTGATTGCGGCACGACGAGGTCCAACCCGCGGCGGCCCCCGAGGATTCCCTCAGCCGAGCTTGGTCAGGGCCTTCTTGAGGCCACGGATGGCCTGGCCGATGCGCTGCTCGTTCTCGATGAGGGCGAAGCGGACGTGGCCGTCGCCGCCGGGACCGAAGCCCACGCCCGGCGAGACCGCCACCTGCGCCTCGCGGACCAGCATCGAGGCGAACTCGATGGAGCCCAGCTCCCGGTACGGCTCGGGGATCGGCGCCCAGGCGAACATCGTGGCCTGCGGCGGGGTCATCTCCCAGCCGATGCGGGCCAGGCCGTCGCACAGGGCGTCGCGGCGGGCCTGGTAGATCGGCAGGACCTCCTGCGGGTGCTCCGGGTCCTCGTTCAGGGTGACCGTGGCGGCGATCTGGATGGGCTGGAAGGTGCCGTAGTCCAGGT
>CALANQ010000464.1 GCA_937926025.1 uncultured Acidimicrobiales bacterium | reverse complement strand
ATACGAGATGCCTAAGTGACTGGAGTTCAGACGTGTGCTCTTCCGATCTTCGGCAACACCACGCCCGCCGCCGTCCTCATCGGGCTGCTCGCCGGCGCCCTTCCCGACACGGTCACGGGCACCGGAGCGGGCCTGCCCGCCGACCAGCTCCCGCACAAGACGGCGATCGTCACCGCCGCCATGGACCGCGTCGCCGGGGTGGACGACCCGTGGGAGCTGCTGGCCGAGGTCGGCGGCCTGGAGATCGCCGCCATGGCCGGCCTGTACATCGCTGCCGCGGCCGCCGGGGTGCCCTACGTGATCGACGGCGTCATCGCGGCATCAGCCGCCTGCATCGCCGATGCCCTGGCCCCCGGCACCGCCGCCCGGGGCCTGGCCGGCCACCTCTCCACGGAGCCCGCAGCCGCCGTCGCCCTCAAGCACCTCGACCTGGACCCGCTCCTGGACCTCGGCCTCCGCCTCGGCGAGGGCACCGGCGCCTGCCTCGCCATCCCCCTCGTCCAAGCCGCCGCAAGGGCCCTGTCCGGCATGGCCGACCTCCCCGAGACCTGACGGGCCCGTCGTTCTCGTGCAGGACCGTGGCGGCCTCAGCCCAGGGCGCGGCGGAGGTCCCGGGCGACCTGGGTGCCGAGGGCGGTGGGGTCGTCGCCCACGGAGCGCATGCGGACCAGGTCCGCCGAGGCGGTGCCGTCAGTGGCGAGGAACGCGGAGAGGCGCAGCAGGCCGGCTTCCCCGCCGCTGGTGACCACGTCGCCGAGATCGTCGACGAAGACGGCGTGGGCGCCGGCCGAGCTCCACCAGGAACGCCCGCTCGGCATCGACCCGCCGGCGTGACGGGAGGTGCTCGATGGTCTGGAGCATGCCGATGATGACGTCGTCGTCGGCCCGGCACTCCACACCCAGCGCACCCTGGCCCACCTGGGGGACCAGGTCGTCCTCGGGGATGATCTCGGCCAGCTGATCGGCCAGCTGGAGGCGCTGGAGCGCGACGGCGGCCACCACGATGGCGCCGTCGGCGGGCACCTTCGAGAGCCGGGTGGCCATGTTGCCGCGCAGCTCCGTGAACACCAGGTCCGGGCGGATCTGGGCCAGCTGCACCCGGCGGCGCATGGAGCCGGTGGCCACGGTGGCGCCGAGCGGCAGGTCGCCGAGGCGCCCGCCCACCAGCGCGTCGCGGGGGTCGCCCCGCTCGGGCACGGCGGCCAGGGTCAGGCCGGGCACGGTGGTGGAGGGCAGGTCCTTGGCGGAGTGGACGGCGAAGTCGGCGCGGCCGTCCAGCACCGCGGTCTGGACCTCCTTGGCGAACACACCCTTCCCGCCGAAGTCCGAGATGGGCACGTCGAGGCGCCGGTCGCCCTCGGTGTCGACCACCACGAACTCGACGTCGAGCCCGGGGTAGGCGGTCTCCAGGAGGCGGCCGACGTGGGCGGCCTGCCAGAGGGCGAGGGAGCTGCCGCGCGTGGCGGCCCGGACGACCGGCACCGGCGCGGGCTAGGCCGGGTCGTCGAGGTCGAACAGCTGACGGGTGGCGTCGGCCAGGCGCTCGCCGGTGGCGGAGCCGGCCGTGTCCTTGAGCGTGACGGTGGGCTCGTGGAGCAGCTTGGCGACGAGGCCCTTGGTGAGCGCCTCGACGGCCTCGCGCTGGCGGTCGTCGAGGCCGGCCAGCTTGGACTCGAACCGGGCCAGCTCCGCGGTGCGCACGTCATCCGCCCAGCCCCGGAGGGCGGCGACGACGGGGGCGGCGGAGCGGGCCGAGGCGGCGGAGCGGAACCGCTGCAGCTCGGCGTCGATGATCTCCTCGACCGCAGCCAGCTCGTGCGAGCGGCGCTCGATGCCGGCCTGGGCGAACCGGCGCAGGTCGTCGATGTTGAGCAGCGTGACGCCCTCGAGATCGGCCACCGTGGGGTCGACGTCTCGCGGCACGGCGATGTCGACGATGAGCAGCTCCCGTCCGGCCCGCTCGGCCATGACCGGGGCGAAGTCGTCGCGCTCGACGACGGGCACGGTGGCACCGGTGGAGGTGAGCAGCAGGTCGACCTCGAGCAGGGCGAGGGGCAGGTCCGAGAGGCGGACGGCCTGGCCGTCGATGCGGTCGGCGAGGGCCCGGGCCTTGCGCCAGGTGCGGTTGGCGACGAACACGTCGGCCACGCCGGCGCCCTGGAGCGCGGTGGCCATGCCCTCGGCCATCTCGCCGGCGCCCATGATGAGGACCCGGCGGCCTTCGAGGTCGCCGAGGCGCTCGGCGGCCATCTCCACCGCGGCGTGCGACACCGACGCGGTGCCCCGGGCGATGCCGGTCTCCGTGCGGGCCCGCTTGCCGGTCTCCAGCGCGTGGCGGAACAGCAGGTTGAGGATGGGCCCGGCGGTGCCCTCCTGGCCGGCGGACTCCCAGGAGCTGCGGACCTGGCCGAGGATCTCGGCCTCGCCGATGACGGCGGAGTCCAGCCCGGCGGCCACCGAGAACAGGTGGCGGATGGCCTCGGCGTCGTAGTGGACGTAGAGGTGGTCGGCGAACTCGTCGGGCGCCACGAAGGCCAGCTCCGACAGGAAGTTGCGCACGTCGGCGTAGGCGCCGTGGAACCGCTCGGCGATGGCGTACACCTCGGTGCGGTTGCACGTGGAGAGCACGACGACCTCGCCGATGTGCTCCCGCTCGCCCAGATCGTGCAGGGCTTTGGGCAGGCGCGCGCCATCGATGGTCATCCGCTCGAAGAGATCGAGCGGCATGGTCCGGTGGTTCAGTCCGATGACGACGACAGACACGCCTGCAGGCGCTCCTTGGCTTCGGCCAGCTGGCCTTCACGAATGAGCTCAAGTGTTCCCGACTCGACGGCCATCCGCCAATCCGGACGTCGGCCCAGGCCACCGGCGGCGACGTCCTCCAGGCGGATCTCGTCGATGAGCTCCAGCGCGGCCAGCGCTTCGGGCGTGACGGCGAGGGCGGCCTGGTCGCACAGCCACCGGGCGGCGCCGGGGTGGACGCCGTCGGTGGACACCGCCAGGGTCACCGGCCCGGCGTGACGGCTGGCCGGGATGGAGGCGGCGCCACCCGAGGGATCGGAGGCGTCGTTGGCCCAGGCGCCCACCGCGTCGGCGTCGGCAGCGACCCGGCGGTTGACGGCCACGTCGTCGGTGGCGCACAGCACCAGGCTCCAGGACCGGCCGTCGTCGGCGACGCCCAGGCCGGCGTAGGGCTGCTCGTCCCAGCGGATGCGCCCGGCCGCCGCCAGCTCGGCGAGCGGTGCCGACAGCTCCGGGGACCGCACGGTGATGCGGGCGTCGGCGGCCAGCAGGCCGAGGACCTTGCGGGTGGCCACCTCGCCGCCGCCGACCACCAGGCAGGGACGCCCGGCCAGGTCGACCATGACGGGGTAGCGCTCGGTCACGTCAGTCCTTCTCCGCCAAGGCCCGCTCGAGCTCGTCGCGGACGGCGCCGGGGAACGTGCAGTAGAGGACCTCGCCCTCGTAGCGGCCCAGCTCCCGCAGCACGGCGGGGCGCACGTCGGCGGCGACGAGGATCAGCAGCGCGGATGTGCCGGGGTCCAGCCAGCGGCCGACGTCCTTGACCCAGTTGTCGTCGAGGCCCAGGTCGATGAGCTTGGCCATGAGCGCCCCGCCACCGGCGCCGACCGCCGCCGCGGCCAGGAACACCGGACCGCCGAACAGCATGCCGACGAGCATCCCCCAGATGGATCCGGTGAGCGCGCTGCGCCCGGGCGTGGGGTCGATGGTCTGGTGGATGCGGACCCGGCCCTCCGCGTCCTTGATGACCACCACGGCATCGGAGAGAGCGATCTCGCCCTCCTGCTGCAGGTGCATGAGGGCCAGCAGCACCTCTTCGGCCCGGGTGGTCTTGTCGAACGACACCCCGACGATGTGGTCGACGTCGCCGCCTGCGGGAACATCGACCTCGGCGGCCACGGCATCGGTCGAGGGCAGGTCGGACATGGGTTGGAGCCTACCGACGCCCGCCCCGACCCGGCCCGCGACGATGGGAGCGGCGTCTGGTCAGGACCCGACGTCTCGGTGCTCCTGGTAGAAGCTCAGGATCTGCAGCTCGAGGGCCAGGTCGACCTTGCGCAGCGAGACGCCGTCGGGCACGGAGATGACCGTGGGCGCGAAGTTGAGGATGGATCCGACGCCAGCCTGGACCAGCTTGTCGGCGGCGTCCTGGGCGGCGGATGCCGGGGTGGCGATGACGCCGATGCCCACGCCCAGCTCCTCGGCCAGCGGGGCGATGTCGTCGGTGTGGTGCACCTCGACGCCGTGGATGCGCTTGCCCACCTTGGCCTTGTCCGAGTCGAACAGGGCGGCGACAGGGAAGCCGCGCTGCGTGAACCCGCCGTAGTTGGCGAGGGCGCTGCCGAGGTTGCCGGCCCCGACGATGGCGACGGGCCAGTCGTGGGTGAGGCCGAGCTCGCGGCTCATCTGGAACAGCAGGTACTCCACGTCGTACCCGACGCCCCGGGTGCCGTAGGACCCGAGGTACGACAGGTCCTTGCGCACCTTGGCGGCGTTGACCCCGGCCATCTCCGCCAGCCGCTCGGACGACACCGTGGGGATCTTCTCGTCGACCAGCTCCGCCAGGCTGCGGAGGTACACCGGGAGCCGGGCGACGGTGGCCTCGGGGATGTGGCGAGCGCGGTCGGACATGCATCCGGAACGCTAGTGCGCAAGTTCACAAGCGAGCGAGGCAGGCCCGCCGGCCAGGGCAGGGCCTAGCGGAGCGCCCGGCGGAGGACCTTGCCGCTGAGGTTCAGCGGGAGCTCCTCGACGAAGTTGACCTTCTGCGGGCACTTGTACCGGGCGAGGCGCTGGGCGGCGAACTCGATGACCGCGTCCTCCTCCAGCGAGTGCCCGGGCTCCACCACCACGAACGCCTTCACGGCCTCGCCGGTGTGCGGGTGCGGGACGCCCACGACGGCTACCTCGCGGACGCCGTCCATCTCCAGCAGGACCTCTTCGACCTCGGCGGGGAACACGTTGAAGCCCGACACGATGATGAGGTCCTTGGCCCGGTCCACCAGGAACAGGAAGCCCTCGTCGTCGACCATGGCGATGTCGCCCGTGTGGAGCCAGCCATCGTCGTCGATGCAGGCCCGGGTGGCCTCGGCGTCGTTCCAGTAGCCCTGGAACACGTTGGGGCCCTTGACCCAGATCTCGCCGGGGTCGCCCACCAGGACGTCCTCGCCCTCGGTGTCGACCAGGCGCACGTCGACGCCGTCGACCGGGGCGCCGACCGAACCGGGGCGCCAGGGCAGGCCGATGGAGGCGGTGACGACCGGCGACGCCTCGGTGAGACCGTAGCCCTCGCCGACCTCGAGGCCGAACCGGGCTCGGATGGTCTCGGCCACGTGCGGGTCCAGGTGCGCCGCGCCCGAGGTGGCGACCTTGACGGTGGCGAACGAGTCCTCGGGAAGACCGGGCATCGCCGCCCAGGCCGCCCACATCTGCGGGGCGCCGGGCAGGACGGTCACGCCGTGCTTCTCGATGGCTTCGAGTGCCGACATCGGGTCGAAGCGCTCCACCAGCAGGACCGAGGCCCCAGCCTGGAGGGCGGTGCCCAGCACCACGTTCAGGCCGAAGATGTGGAACATGGGCAGCACGCCGAAACCGACGTCGGTGCTGTCGCCCTGGCCCCGCAGGGCGATGGTCTGCTCCAGGTTGGCGAGCAGGTTCCCGTGGGAGAGCATCGCCGCCTTGGGCGAGCCGGCCGTCCCGCTGGTGAAGATCAGCACCGCCAGGTCGTCGGGGCCGCGGTCCACCACGGGGACGGGCGGCGTGTCCAGCAGGTCGTCGAGGAGGATGGCGCCCTCGTTGCTGCTGCCCTCGCTGTGGATCACGAACTCCAGGACCGGGAGCCGGCTGCGGTCGATGCCGTCGGCGTTGGACCGGCCCGACGGACCCACCAGCACCGCCCGGGCGCCCACGGCCGCCAGCTCCCGCTCGAGCTCGCGCGGCGGGCTCAGCGGGTTGAGCGGCACGGCCACGGCACCGGCGCCGAGGACGGCGAGGTAGGAGGCCACGAAGTACCAGTTGTTGGCGCACACGATGCCGACGCGGTCGCCGGGGTCGATGCCCAGCCCGATCAGCCCCGCCCGCAACCCGCCCACCTGCGCGCGCAGCTCGCCGTAGGTGGTGACCCGGCCGCGGCTGATGAGGGCGGTGGCGTCGTCGGGATGGGGCTCGATGATCGAGGCGAGATTCACAGGATCCTCAGGTGTGGCACAGGGCGGGAACGGCCGCCCTCCAGTGGAGCACACCCGGCCTCGTCGCGCCCGATCCGCATCCGGCCGGGCCGGTGGCACACTGGGGCCGATGGGGGCCTCGGAGCGGGTGATCGAGTGCGAGGCGCTGACCCGGTCCTTCCCGTCCGGGATGGCGCTCGACGCGCTCACCATCGACGCGGCCCCCGGCGAGGTGCTGGCGCTGCTGGGCCCGAACGGTGCCGGCAAGACCACCACGATGCGCCTGCTCAACGGGGTTCTGCTCCCCGACTCGGGGACGGCCCGGGTGCTGGGCCTCGATCCGTGGCGCGACGGCGAAGCGCTGCGGCGCCGCACCGGCGTGCTCACCGAGAACGCCGGGCTCGACGAGCGGTTCACCGCGCTGGAGAACCTGCAGTTCGTGGGGCGCCTGCGGGGCATGAGCGAGTCCGAGGCCCGAACCCGCGGCGCGCTCCTGGAGCAGGTCGACATGGGCCACCGGGCCGACGTGAAGGTGCAGGGCTTCTCCACGGGTCAGCGCAAGCGGGTGGCCCTGGCCCGGGCTCTGCTGCACGATCCCGAGCTGCTGTTCCTCGATGAGCCCACCTCGGGGCTGGACCCGGCGGCCACCCGGGCCGTCGTCGATCTCATCGGCTCGCTGGCCGCCGACCACGGCCGCACCGTCGTGCTCTGCACCCACTTCCTGGGCGAGGCCGGCAAGCTGGCGAACCGCATGGCCGTCCTCTTCCAGGGCCGCCTCCACGCCTTCGGGACCCCCGACGACCTGGCCGCCGAGCTGTGGTCGCGCTTCGAGGTCCGCCTGGATCTGGGCGCCCCGGCGTCGCCGCCGCTCATCGAGGCGCTCGTCACCCTCCCCCACGTCCACGAGGCCACCGCCACCGATCGCGGGGCCATCGTGTTCACCAGCGAGCGCGACGACGTGCCCGCGGTCGTCGCCGCCTGCGTCGCCGCCGGATCCCCGGTGTACGGCGTGGACCCCCGTGACCCGAACCTGGAGGACGTCTACTTCGCCATCGAGGCCCGGGCCGCGGTGCCGGCGTGAGCGAGCGGACCCGCACGGACTGGACGGCCGTGCGGTCGATCATGGGCCGGGACCTGCTGGCCGTGCGCCGGTCGAAGGCGGTCCTGCTGCCGATGCTGCTGGTCCCCCTGCTGATGCTGGTGCTGCTGCCCGCGTCGGTGGGCTTCGCGGCGAACCGCGGCGGCCTCGACCCGTCGCAGTTCCTCAGCTTCGTGCCCAACGGGCTGGCCGAGCCGATCGGCCGCTACCCGGAGCACGAGCAGGTGGTGATCCTGGTCCTCGGCTACCTGGTGGCCCTGGCGGGCGACGCCTTCGCCGGGGAGAAGGAGCGCAAGACGCTCGAGACGCTGCTCCACCTGCCGATCCGGGACCTCGACCTCTACATCGGGAAGCTCCTGGTGGGGTTCGTGCCGTCGGTGGCCGTGTCGTGGATCGGGTTCCTCCTGTTCTGCATCACCGCCAACCTCACGGCGTGGCCGACGATGCACCGGGCGTTCATGCCCACGCTGCTCTGGGCGGTGATGATCCTGTGGATCGCGCCGGGTGTGGCGGCGGTGGGCCTGGGCGTCATGGTCCGGGTGTCGATCCGGGTCAACAACACGCAGGAGGCCCAGCAGCTGGGCGGCGCGGTGGTGCTCCCGCTGGTCATCTTGGCGGTGGCCCAGACGACGGCCCTGCTGCTGGCCGGGATCTGGCCCACGTTCCTCGCCGGGTGCGTGGTGTGGGCCATCGCCATCTGGCTGAACGTGCGCGGCGCCCGCTCCTTCACCCGGGACCGGATGGCCGCCCGGCTCTGACCCCGTCCTCGCCTGGGGAGGTCGCCGGATCACCTCGTAGGGTCGAGGGCCTGTGGCCCGCTTCGACACCATCTCCTTCCTGACCGACTACGGCACCACCGACGAGTTCGTCGGCGTGGTGCACTCGGTCATCCGCCAGATCGCACCCGAGGTCCGGGTCATCGACATCTCGCACCACGTCCCGGCCCACGACGTGCGCGCCGGCGGCCTCACCCTCGCCCGCTCCGCCCAGTACCTGGCACCCGGCGTCGTGCTGGCGGTGGTGGACCCGGGCGTGGCCACGTCTCGCCGGGCCATCGCCATCGAGGTCGGCGGCGGCTCGTCCTACCTGGTGGGCCCGGACAACGGCCTGCTGGCCCCCGCCGTCTCCATGGTGGGCGGCGCCACCCGGGCGGTGGAGCTGGCCAACCTCGACTACCAGCTGCCGGCCCCCGGCCCGACGTTCGCCGGCCGGGACATCTTCGGTCCCGCCGCCGCCCACCTGTGCAACGGGGTCGACCTGCTGGACCTGGGCCCGGAGCTCGACGTCAACGGGCTGATGCCCGGGATGATCCCGATCACCCGGGTCGAGGACGGCACCGTGGTGGCCGAGGTCCTCTGGACCGACGGCTTCGGCAACCTCCAGCTCAACGTCGACCCCGACGAGATCGAGGCGTTCGGCCCCCGGGTGGAGCTGCGCTTCGACAACAGGGTGCGCACCGGTGTCCGCCACGACACCTACGCCGAGGTCCCCACCGGCGAGATCGGCCTGGTGGTGGACTCCTACGGTCTGGTGTCCATCGCGTCCAACCGCACGTCGGCGGCCGACGAGCTGCGCATCGGCACCGGCGACGAGGTGGTGCTGGCCGCCATCGGCGACGACCACGCACCCGTCGGCATCAGCACCCCGGTCCGCCTGAAGGAGAAGCCATGAGGCCCGCCACCACCATCGTGCTCGCCGTGCTGCTGGGGATGATCCTGCTGGCGGCCACCCTCCAGCTCGTGGTGATGACCTAACCCATCTCGTCGGCGCGGGCCTTGGCGGCCACGACGGCGTCGATGATGGCGGCCCGCACCCGGCCGTCCTCGAGGGCGCGGACCCCGGCGGCCGTGGTGCCGCCCGGCGACGTGACGTTGGCCCGGGCCTCGGCGGGCGGCGTGCCCGCGGCCAGCAGCTCGGCCGACCCGCGCAGGGTCTGGATGGCCAGGTCCGACGCCACGTTGCGCGGCAGGCCCACCAGCACACCGGCGTCGATGAGCGCCTCGGCGATGAGGAAGACGTAGGCGGGCCCGGATCCCGACAGGCCGGGGACCATGTTGATCTGGGACTCCGACACCCGGGTGACGGTGCCGACGGCGCCCAGGATGGCCTCGGCCCAGACCAGGTCGTCCTCGGTGGCGCCGGTGCCGCCGGCGATGGCCGACGCTCCCATGCCCACCAGCGAGGGCGTGTTCGGCATCGCCCGGATGATGGCGGTGCCGTCGGGCACCACGGCCTCCATGGTGGCCAGGCGGATGCCGGCGGCGATGGACAGCAGCCGCCGGACGCCGAGCGCACCGAGGGCGGCGCACACGTCGGCGATGAGCGGCGGCTTCACGGCCAGGACGGCACCATCGGCCGCCACCGGCTCGGCCACCACCGAGATGCCGGGGTATCGCGCGGCGAGCTCGCTCT
>CALANQ010000463.1 GCA_937926025.1 uncultured Acidimicrobiales bacterium | reverse complement strand
CATACGAGATGCCTAAGTGACTGGAGTTCAGACGTGTGCTCTTCCGATCTCCCCAGCGCCACCTACGCCCGGCTGCGCATGGCCATGCTCGACGCCGAGCGCGGCGAGGTGCTCCGCATCCGCCAGACCGGGCGGGTGCCCCACGAGGTGCTCCAGGAGGTGCTCGGCGCCCTGGACGTGGAGGAGAGCGTCCTGGCCCTCAGCACCTCGGACTCCACCGCCGACCGCGAGGTGGACCTGGCGGCCCCGGTCCACCCGTCGAAGCTGTGCACCCACCTCAACGAGGCCGGCGAGCGCTCCCACCCCACCCCCATCACCCCCGACGGGTGCGAGGAGTGCCTCCGCGACGGCGACACCTGGGTGCACCTGCGCCTCTGCCTCGCCTGCGGCCACGTCGGCTGCTGCGACTCCAGCCCCAACCGCCACGCCGAAGCCCACTTCCACGCCACGGACCACCCGGTGATCCGCAGCTTCGAGGTCGGCGAGGCCTGGCGCTGGTGCTACGTGGACGAGAAGCTCGGCTGACCCCTCCCGGAGCGCCCCCCTGGACCGCGGGTCGCAGACGGTCGGCGAGCAACCATCGGTGACCCGAAGGCGGCTCGTCGGGGCCGGCGATCAGCGTTCGACGAGCTGGACCAGGACGCCGAAGGAGGTGTCGGGGTGGAGGTACGCCACCTTGGACTCGCGGGGGCCGGGCACCGGCTCCTCGTCGAGGACCTCCCGGTCCGCGCCGGCGAGGGCGGCGAGCGCGGCGGCCACGTCGTCCACCCGGTAGCCGACGTGGTGCAGTCCGGGGCCGCCCTCGGACAGGAACTCGGCGAACTCGGAGTCCTCGCTGGTGGGTGAGATCAGCTGGATGGTGGAGCCGCCCACCACCAGGTAGGCCACCTCGTAGCCCTCCTCGTGGACCTCCTCGCGGTGCTCCACCAGCACACCGAACGTGTCGCGGTGCTCGGCGATGGCCTCGTCGAGGTCCTCGACCACGATCCCCAGGTGGTCGATGTCGGTCAGCACGGCGGCGTCGAGCCCACCGTCGAACGCCTCGTCGATCGGCTCACCCGAGAACGACGTCTCGTAGTCCTCGTTGTCCTCGTTCGGGTTCCTGGCCTGGATGCCCATAGCGCGCTCGCTCTCGTCCTCGGTTGCCCCACGGTTCTACGCCAGATCCACCCGCGCCACGGCGCACCGCCCCTTCGCCGTGTGCAGAACATCGCCCCCAAGCCCGGTTCCTGCACACGAACGCGACGAGACCCCCGACGCATGCCGGGGGTCTCGCTTCGTTCGACCGGCGATCAGCTCTCCTGGTCGAGGCGCTCTTGTGACCGGCGATCAGCTCTCCTGGTCGAAGCGCTGGAACAGCGTGATCTTGTCCTCGCCGACCTTGTCGCGGAACTCGGGATCGTCGATGCCGAGGCCCTTCTCGGGAGCGAGGCACAGCACGCCGGCCTTGCCCTCGATCTCGTTCTTGTGGACGGCCAGGGCGGCGGCGCCGGTCTCCTCGAGGGAGTAGGTGCGGCTGAGCAGCGGCTGGATCTTGCCCTCGGCGATGAGCTGGTTGGCGGCCCACGCCTCCTTGTAGTTGGCGAAGTGCGAGGAGACGATGCTCTTCAGCTTCATCCAGAGGTGGCGGTTGTCGTACTCGATCATGTAGCCGGACGTGGCGGCGCAGGTCACGATCTTGCCGCCGCGGGCGGCGGCGAACACCGAGGCGCCCAAGGTCTGGCGGCCGGGGGGCTCGAACACGCAGTCGACGTGGCGGCCGATGAGCCCGCGGATGTCCTTGCCGAGCCGGCGCCACTCCTTCTCGTCCTGGGTGTGCTCGTCCTTCCAGAACTGGTAGTTGGCCTCACGACGGTCGATGACGTGCTCGACGCCCATCTCGTTGAGGAGCCGGCGGCGCTTGTCGGACGAGACGACGCCCACCGGGGTGCCGCCGCCGTTGAGGATGTACTGCACGGCGTAGCCGCCGATGCCGCCCGTGGCGCCCCAGACCAGCCAGGCGTCGCCCTGGGTCAGGCTGCCGGCGTGGGGGCTGACCACCATGCGGTACGAGGTGGAGTTGCACAGCGCGTTGCACGCCGCCTCTTCCCAGGTGAGGTGCTTCGGCTTGGGCATGAGCTGGTTCGCCTTCACCACGGTGAGGTCGGCCAGCGAGCCGAAGTTGGTCTCGAAGCCCCAGATGCGCTGGTTGCTGGCCAGCATCGAGTCGTCGTGGGCCGAGGGGTCCTGGTCGTCGACGTGGTTGCAGTGGATGGTGACCTTGTCACCCGGCTTCCAGTTGCGGACGGCGGAGCCGGTGCGGACGACCACGCCGGAGGCGTCGGAGCCGACCACGTGGTACGGCAGGGCGTGACGGGCACCCCACACGCTCTCCTTGCCGAGGCGGTCGAGGAAGCCGAAGGTGGGCAGCGGCTCGAAGATCGAGGTCCACACGGTGTTGAAGTTGATGGCGGACGCCATCACGGCGACGTACACCTCGTCGGGGGCCAGCTCGGGCGTGGCGACCTCGTCGACGTGGAGGGACTTGCGGGGGTCCTTGTCCTCGGACGCGACCCCCTCCCACATGGTCTGCTCGTCGCGGTAGGACTCCGGGATCTCGATGTTGGCGAGCTCGTCACCCGAAGCCCCGGCCTGGATGGCGTCAAGGAATGCCTGCATGGCGGCGCATCCTATGTGGGACATCCGTCAGAAGACGAAGTGCGGACGACCCCGCCGGGCCCGCCGGGGCCGCCGAGCCGAGGGCCAGGGGCGATGCGTGACGCAGCCCACACCCGCCATTCCTCTTGATGGGCGAATTGGCGCCGATAGTGTCCGGGTGAGCACCACCGCACCAGGAGTCAGCACGGACATGGCCATCACGCCCGAGGAGATCGCCAGCAAGGAGTTCCTCGTCGGCCTGCGCGGCTACGACAAGGACGAGGTCCGTGCCTACCTCCAGACGGTGGCGGCCGCGTTCGAGGCGATCCCGGCAGAGGCTCCCGCCCCGCCGGCGCCCGCTCCGGCACCGGCGGAGGGCGGCATGGCCGCCCAGCTCGGCCAGATCGAGGCCATCTTGGCCACCGCCAACACCGAAGCGGCCAAGGTCCGCTCCGAGGCGGAGGCCGAGGCCGCCCGCATCCGCAACGAGGCCGAGTCGCAGGCCGCCACCACCCGAGCCGACGCCGACGCCTACGCGGAGTCCACCCGGGCCGAGGCCGAGCAGCACGCCAACGAGGCGCGCCAGAAGCTGACCGCCGCCCAGGACGAGGCGCTGGGCCTGGTGGCCGACGCCCAGACCCGCGTCGACAAGATGATCGAGACCTCCCGGGCCGAGGCCGAGGCCGCCGCCCAGGCGTCGGTCGCCCACCTCACCACCCAGGTCGACGAGCTCACCGCCGCCCGCGACGCCTCGAAGACCCAGCTGGCCGAGCTGAAGACCAAGCTCGACAAGGCCCCCGCCGTCGCCGAAGGCTGACCGCCCGGGTCGCACCCCCGCCGACCGTCCGACCGAACTTCGTAGGCCAGCCCGCGGTTTTCGTCGCTGTCGCCTACGAAGTTCGCTGCGGGCCGCAACCCACCTCGCAACTTCGTCGGTGACCTCGCGCTTCTGGTCGTTCTCACCTACGAAGTTCGGAGGGGGGTTGCTTCGGGGTGGCCCCCGGGTGGCGCTCGGATGGACACGGGTGGGTGGGGCGTCGGTACGCTTGCGTCACGCAACCGTCTCCTCCCGAGACCCATCACAAGGGGAAGCTCCGCAATGGCCGGAACTGTCATCGTCGCTGGCGCCCGCACGCCGATCGGAAAGCTGTCCGGAGCGCTCTCGAGCTTCTCCGCCGCTGACCTCGGCGGGTTCGCCACCAAGGGCGCGCTCGAGCGGGCCGGGCTGACGCCCGAGCAGGTCGAGTACGTCTTCATGGGCCACGTCCTCCAGGCCGGTGCCGGCCAGATCACCGCCCGCCAGGCCGCCGTCAACGCCGGCATCTCCATGGGCGTGCCCGCCACCACCGTCAACAAGGTGTGCCCGTCGGGCATGCACTCGATCTACCTGGCCGACCTCATGATCAACGCTGGCGAGGCCGACGTCGTGGTCGCCGGTGGCATGGAGTCCATGACCAACGCTCCCTACCTGCTGCCCAACGCCCGCGGCGGCTACCGCCTCGGCGACCAGAAGGTCGTCGATTCGCTCATGTACGACGGTCTCTTCGACCAGTTCGACCACGTCGCCATGGGCGCCTCCACCGAGGCCTACTGCGGCAAGGAGTCCACCTCCATCACCCGTGAGGAGCAGGACGAGTTCGCCGCCCGCTCGCACCAGCGGGCCGCGGCCGGCTTCAAGAACGGCATCTTCGACGACGAGGTCATCCCGGTCGAGGTCCCGCAGCGCAAGGGCGACCCGATCACCGTCACCGAGGACGAGGGCGTCCGCGGCGACACCACCGCCGAGTCGCTCGCCAAGCTGCGCCCGGCCTTCGACAAGGCCGGCACCATCACCGCCGGTAACGCCTCGCAGATCAGCGACGGCGGCGCCGCCGTCATCGTCATGAGCAAGGCCAAGGCCGACGAGCTCGGCGTGCCGGTCCTGGCGGAGATCGTCGGCTACGGCCAGGTGGCCGGGCCCGACGCCTCGCTGCTGCACCAGCCGTCCAACGCCATCGTCAAGGCGCTCGACCGGGCCGGCAAGTCGATCTCCGACGTCAGCCTCTTCGAGCTCAACGAGGCCTTCGCCGCCGTCGGCCTCGCCTCGATGCGCGACCTCGGCATCAGCGAGGACGTCACCAACCTCAACGGTGGCGCCATCGCCGTCGGCCACCCGCTCGGCGCCTCCGGCACCCGGGTCACCCTGCACCTCGCCCTCGAGCTGCAGCGCCAGGGTGGCGGCCTCGGTGCGGCCGCCCTCTGCGGCGGCGGCGGCCAGGGCGACGCCATCCTCCTCCAGGTGAACGGCTGATCCCACCCTGCTCGGCCCCCGGGCCGGACGTGATCTGAGCGAAGGGCGGTCCCTCGGGGGCCGCCCTTCGTCGCGTCCGGGGTGGGGCCACGGGGTCGCAATCGGTCGAAGGTCGGGAGGGCCTCGGTACCCTGCGGGGCATGGCTGGACGGAAGCCGCCGGGGGTCTCGTTCGAGACGTGGGTCGATCGCCAGATCCGCGAGGGGCTGGCCAAGGGCGCGTTCGACGACCTGCCGCGGGTGCCGCTCGACCTGAGCGAGGACACCGGCGACGACTGGTGGATCAAGAAGAAGATCCGCGACGAAGGCCTCGAGGTACTGCCGCCGTCGCTGGTGCTGCGGCGCGAGGTCGAGCAGGCGGTGGCCGATGCCCGGACCGCCCCCACGGAGGACGAGGCCCGTCGTCGCATCGAAGCGGTGAACCAACGCATCCGCGACGCCAACCGCATCGCCATCGCCGGACCGCCGGTGACGCTCGTCCCCTACGACGTCGAGGAGCTGCTGGCGATCTGGCGCCGCATCCACCCGGGGGATCCGCCGCTCGGTGTCGATGTCCCCGCCACCGACCACCACGGGAGCGACACCCGTGCGAGGCCACGCCGGCTCGCTTCGTTCCGCTGGTCCCGTCGCCGGAGCGTCGCCCGACCCGAGCACCCCGCACCCGACCGGGAGGTCCCCCGCTCATGACCGCCGACCCCATCATCGAGCTCCTGGTCGACTCGTTCGGCCGCATCCGCGAGCAGGTCGCCGACCTGGCTGACGGGGCGACGACGGAGCAGCTGACCTATCGGCCGGCGCCCGACGCCAACCCGATCGGCTGGCTGCTCTGGCACCTCACCCGCGTCCAGGACGACCACATCGCCCACCTCGCCGACGAGCCCCAGGTCTGGATCACCGACGGCTGGGTGGGCCGCTTCGCCCTCGACCTGCCAGACGACGCCACCGGCTACGCCGCCACCACCGTCGAGGTCGCCGCCCTCGACGGGGCCACCGCCGAGCTGCTCGACGGCTACCACGCCGCCGTGCACGAACGGACGCTCGCCTACGTCCGGGGCCTTGACGCCGACGAGCTGGCCCGCATCGTCGACCGCCGCTGGGACCCGCCCGTCACCGCGTCGGCCCGCCTCGTCTCGATCATCGGCGACTGCACCGCGCATCTCGGCCAGGGCCAGTACGTCCGCGGCCTCGCCACCTGACCCGGCCCCGCCCGATCGCCCGCCCCCCCCCCCGGAGTGAACTTCGTGTGGATGCGGCTCACGAGCACACCGAACCCACACGACATTCGTCGGGCTGCCAGCGACCCACCCTGAAGTTCGTGTGGTTGCGGGGTGCGGACGCACCTGATCCACACGAAGTTCGTCTCGGGTGGGTGACCGGGGCCTGGTGGGTGACCGGGGGGGGCGGGTGGGTGGCCCGGGAAGCGGCTAGAGCTCGCGGCGGCCTTCGAGGGCTCGGCCGAGGGTGAGCTCGTCGGCGTACTCGAGGTCACCGCCGACCGGGAGGCCGCTGGCGATGCGGGTGGTCTTGATGCCCATCGGGCCGAGCAGGCGGCCGAGGTACATGGCGGTGGCCTCGCCCTCGATGTTGGGGTTGGTGCAGAGGATGACCTCGGTGACGCCCTCGGGGTCGAGCCGGGCCAGCAGCTCCTTCACCCGGAGCTGGTCGGGGCCGATGCCCTCGATGGGGCTGATGGCGCCCTGGAGCACGTGGTAGCGGCCCTTGAACTCGCCCGTCTTCTCCACGGCGACCAGGTCCTTCGGCTCCTCGACCACGCAGATGGTGTGACCGTCGCGGCGCTCGTCGGCGCAGATGCCGCACAGCGGGCCCTCGGACAGGTTGAAGCAGCGCTCGCACCACGCCACCTTCTCCTTGGCCTCCACGATGACCCGGGCCAGGCGGACGGCGTCCTCCTTGGGGAGCTTCAGCAGGTGGAAGGCGATGCGCTGCGCGGACTTCGGGCCCACGCCGGGCATGCGGCCGAGCTCGTCGATGAGGTCCTGGACCGGTCCCGCGTAGGTGGCCATCGGGGGTCTCAGCCGCCGCCGAGGAGGCCGCCGAGGTCCATCCCGCCGAGATCGAGCCCGCCCTGCTGGAGGCCCTGGATCTCGTCCACCGCATCCCGCAGGGCGGCGAGGATCAGGTCCTGGAGCATCTCGACGTCGTCCGGGTCGACGGCGTCGGGGCGGATGGTGACGGACTGGAACTCGAAGCCGCCGGTGACGGCGACGCGGACCGCGCCCCCGCCGGCCACGCCCTCGACCACCGTCGAGGCGGCCTGCTCCAGCAGCACGCCGAAGTCCAGCCCGCCGGGGCCGCCACCGCCGAGGAGGGCGGCGAGCGGGTCGTCGGAGGGCTCGGCGACCGCAGGGACGTGCACGGCGTCGGCGGAGATGGCGTCGTCGTCTTCGGTGTCGTGGGGTTCGTTGCTCACGGTTCCTCCAGGGGGATGGTCCGGCTCACTGCTCCTCGAGCAGCTCGGCGCCGGGGAACGCTTCGGTCAGGGCGGCGAGTCCGCCGGCGGGGGCGTCGGGGGCGTCATCGAGGTCGTGGACGTCGGTACCCGCCAGGTGCTCCTCGGGATCGTCGGTGATGGGCGCCGCGGCGGCCCGGCCCGTGGAGGCCGCCTCTCGGGGCGAGGAGCCACCGTCGCCCACGGTGAAGGTGATGGTGACGGGCTGGCCGGCGACCTCGGACAGGACGCGCTCGACATCGGCCCGCTTGCGCTCGCAGCCCTGCTGGTGGTGGTCGTTGTCGACCCGGACGACGGCGGTGCCGCCGTCGAGCGAGACCAGGTCGGCGCTCTGGTACACGCCCTTCGCCAGGCCGGCCAGCTTCGGGATCACCTGCTCGGTCCAGACGGAGGCCACCGAGGCACCGGCCGGAGGCGGCGCACTCGAGGAAGCCGGGGCCGAGGGAGCCGGAGTCGAGGGAGCCGGCGTCGTGGCAGGGGCGGAGGCCGACGGCGCGGGCGGCTCGACATCGGGGGTGGGCGCCGGAGCCGGGGGCTCGGGCGGGGCAGTGGGCGCGGGCGCCTCGGCCACCGGAGGCGGCGACGGCGCTGCGGCGGGCGGGGCGCCGGGAGGCGGCGGTGCGGCCGACGCCGCAGGGGCGGCTGTGGGCCGGGCTCCCCCGCCCTTGGCCGCCCGCTCGGCGCGCTGGGCGGCAAGGGCGGCACGGGCCTGGGCGGCGGGCCCGCCGGATCCGCCGTCTGCGGGGGCCGGAGCCGGCGCGGGCGGCGTGACCGGGCGAGCGGGCGGTGGCGACGAGGGCGGTGCCGCGGCGGGCGCGGGAGCCGCGGACGACGCCGGAGCGGCGGCGGGCGCAGGGGCCGCGGCGGCCCCGGACGGAGCGGCGACGGCCGTGCCCGATGCGAGTGCGGCTTCGAGCTTGGCCACGCGAGCCGCGAGGGCGTCGACCGAGGCGTCGCCGTCGACCCGGGTGAGCTTCACCAGCGCCACCTCGAGCGGGATGCGGGCGTCGGGGGCCTGGCGCATCTCGATGAGGGCGTCGCCGACGGCTTCGAGGGCCCGGGTGGTGGCGCGGTCGCCGAGCTGGTCCGCCCACGCCTTGACCCGGTCCTGGTCGCTGGGGGCGAGGTGGTCGAGCGGGGCGCCCATGCGCTGGAGGAACACGTCGCGCAGCCGGGCCAGCAGGGCTTCGCCCAGCACCCGGGGGTCACGCCCGGCGCTGACCGCGTCGGACACGGCGAGCAGGGCACGGGCCGGGTCGGCCGCGGCCACAGCATCGAGCAGGTCGGTGAGGGCCTCGCCCTCGTCGACCACCCCGCCGGCGGCGGCCACGCGCTCCAGCGCGGAGAGCGTGTCGCGGGCGGAGCCGCCGCCCTGGCGCACCACGTACTCGACCGCCTCGGGGCCGAGCTCGAGCCCGGCGTCGTGGATGACCCACTGGACGTGCTCGGTGAGGTCGTCGGCGCCGAGCAGCTTGCGCTCGTAGTGCTGGGTGCGGCTGCGGATGGTGGGCAGCACCTTCTGCGGATCCGTGGTGGCCAGCACGAAGACCACGTGGTCCGGCGGCTCCTCCAGCGTCTTCAGCAGCGCGGCGGAGGCCGCCGCGGTGAGCATGTGGACCTCGTCGAGGATGTACACCTTCGTGCGGCCGGGGGAGCCGAGCGCCACCCGGCTGATGAGCTCCCGGACCTCCTCCACCTTGTTGTTGGAGGCGGCGTCGAGCTCCTGCACGTCGTAGGAGGTGCCGTTGTCGATGGCGACGCAGCTCTCGCACACGCCGCACGGCTCGCCGTCCTGAAGGTTCACGCAGTTGAGCGCCTTGGCCAGGATGCGGGCGGTGGACGTCTTGCCGGTGCCGCGGGGTCCGCTGAACAGGTAGGCGTGGCCGACGCGGTCCTCGCGGACGGCGTTGCGGAGCGCGCGGACGACCTCTTCCTGGTCCTTGACGTCGCTGAACCGGCGGGGTCGGTAGCGGCGGTAGAGGGACTGGTAGGCCATCGCCGCTCACCCTATCGACCGACCACGAACCACGTTTCCGGCTCCCCGACCGCCTCGCCGCCGGTACCCTCGCCGCCCATGGGGAAGCGCAAGGCGTGGGGGTTGGTGGCCGCAGCGGTGCTGGGCCTGGTGGCGGCGGGCTGCAGCAGCTCGGCCGAGGACGGTGACCCGGGCGGCGACACGGCCACCACCACCGAGGCCCCGGCGAGCACCACCACCACCGAGGCCATCGACTGGCCGAAGCCGACGTTCGTCGAGGGCGAGTGCCCGATGGACCTCACCGACGACGTGATCGTCGAGGTCGCCTG
>CALANQ010000462.1 GCA_937926025.1 uncultured Acidimicrobiales bacterium | reverse complement strand
GTCCCGGTGATGGAGGAGCTGGGCGCCGGCACCCAGGCCCTCCACGAGATCGACCTCGACACCCGCACGGCGCTCCTGGCCGACCCGACCTGGCGGGAGATGTTCAAGAAGCAGTGGTCGAACCCGCTGTCGCCCAAGGCGTGGCACCGGGACCTCGACGAGCCGAAGATCATCGACTGCCCGGACCCGGCACTGGTTCGCCGCACGTTCGCGTCCATCGCCGCCGAGCGGGGCATCGAGCCGCTCGACTGCTTCTTGGACCTCCAGGTGGAGTTCGGCAACGACCTCCGCTGGTACACGGTGGTGGGCAACGACCGCCTCCGTGAGCTGGAGTACGTGGTGACGCACCCCACGGTGCTGATCGGGTTCTCCGATGCCGGGGCCCACCTGCGGAACATGGCGTACTACGACTTCCCGCTCCACCTCCTGCGCCTCGTGGTCAACGCCGAGGCCGAGGGCCGGTCCCTCATGGCGCGCGAGCAGGCGGTCCACCGGGTCACCGGCGAGATCGCCGACTACCTCGGCATCGACGCCGGCCGCCTCGAGGTCGGGGCTCGGGCGGACATCGTGGTGGTCGATCCGGCCACGCTCGACGACCGCCTCGACGCCATGACGGAGGAGGAGATGGTCGGCATGCCCGGCCTGGACCGGCTGGTCCGCCGCCACGACGCCTGCGTCCCGGCGGTGCTGGTGAACGGTCGGGTGACCTGGCGGGACGGCGCCTTCGCCGAGGGCTTCGGCGACGAGCGCGGCTACGGCCGGGTCCTGCGCGCCGCCCCGTAGGGTGCGGAGGTGAGCCGCGCCTACCTCGACCACGCGTCCACCGTGCCGTTGCGGCCGGTGGCGCGCGAGGCGATGGTGGCGGCGCTCACGGACCTCACGGGCGACCCCGGTCGGATCCACGAGGAGGGCCTGGCCAGCCGGGTGGCGCTGGAGCAGGCGCGCGAGCAGGTGGCCGCGCTCCTCGGGGCGCGCAGCCGCGAGGTGGTGTTCACCAGCGGCGCGACGGAGGCCATCGCCGCCGCCGTCCACGGCGCCGCCGACCGGTCCCGGACCCGGGGCCTGGTCGACGACGAGGGCCGCACCCACCAGGTGGTCACCGCGGTGGAGCACTCGGCGGTGCGCTTCGACGCCGAGCGGTCCGGTGCGGTGACCGTGGTGCCTGTCGACGGTCACGGCCGGGTCGAGGCCGATGCGGTGCTCGACGCCATCCGTCCCGAGACCGCGCTGGTCCACGTCCAGTGGGGCAACCACGAGGTGGGGACGGTGCAGCCGGTGGCGGAGGTGGTGTCGGCCTGCCGGGAGCGCGGCGTCCTGGTCCACGTCGATGCCGCCCAAGCCGCGGGACGGGTGCCCATCGCCTTCGACGAGCTCGGCGCCGATCTCCTCTCCATCAGCGGTCACAAGCTCGGCGGACCAGCCGGCACCGGCGCGCTGCTGGTGCGGCGCGGGCTGCGCCTCGCACCCCTGCTGCTGGGCGGCGACCAGGAGCGGGCGCGGCGCGCCGGCCTGGAGCCCGTCGCGGCGCTGGTCGGGCTCGGTGCCGCCGCCCAGGAGCTGACCGGGACCCTGCTCGCCGAGGCCGAGCGGTCGGCGGAGCAGGCGCAGCGCATCCGCACCGCGGTCGCCGACCTCGACGGCGTGACGCCGTTCGGCGATCCCCACCACCGCCTCCCCCACCTGGTGTGCGTCGGCATCGACGGCGTGGAGCCGCAGGGCGTCCTGCTCGGGCTGGACAGGGCCGGCATCGCCGCCCACTCCGGCAGCGCCTGCGCCACCGAATCGCTGGAGCCGTCGCCCGTGCTGGCGGCGATGGGCGTGGATGCGCACCGCTCCCTGCGGATGTCGGTCGGCTGGAGCACCACCGACGCCGACATCGACCGCCTGCTCGCCGCCCTGCCCGTGACCATCGACCACCTGCGCGCGTTGGGCGCGAGCCTGGCCGATGGGTCAGGCTGATCTCACCCCTTCCTCCCCCTCCCCCAGGAACGCCACAGCGATGAAGATCCACCTCATCCGCCACGCTCACGCCGGCAGCCGGTCGGCCTGGGACAAGGCCGACCACAAGCGGCCGCTCTCCCCCCGGGGCGAGGGCCAGGCCAAGGCCGTCGCCGCTGCGCTGGCCGACGCCGGCATCGACGAGCTGTGGAGCAGCCCGTCGCTGCGGTGCCGCCAGACGCTGGTCCCGCTGGCCGAGGCCACCGGCCTGGAGGTGCAGGTGGTGGACGTGCTCGACGAGGGCAACGACGGACCGCCCGCGCTCGATGCCCTGCTGGCTGCGGCGGCCGAGGGGCGGGTGGTGGCCGCGTGCAGCCACGGCGACGTGATCCCCGCGGTGGTCGCCACCGCCACCCGACGGGGCGCGGAGCTCGAGGGGCCCCGGGCCATCAGCAAGGCCGGCCGCTACGTGTGCACGGTGGCCGACGGCCAGATCACCCACATCCTGGCGGTCCCGCCGCCCGACGGCGACACCTGACCGCCCACCCCGGACCCGATCGGAGGACCATGGAGTTCGCACGCGAGCTGTGGCTGCGGATCGAGACGCTCCACGCCGTCACCTACTTCGGCGAGGAGACCCAGGAGGCCGGGCGCGAGCTGGGCGCGACCGGGTTCTGGATGGGCTACTTCGGCTTCCGCGCCGCCCCGCTGGGGCCGGTGGCCCCGGGGGTGGTGGACGCCACCTTCTTCAACTTCTCGCCTGCGTTCGTGCGGCGCTGGGTGCCCGATGTGTGGACCGTCGTAGCGCCCGAGGCGCTGGTCGCGGCGCGAGCCCGGGCGGCGGCGGCCACGCTGCGGCGGGTCGCCCCGGCGATGGACGACGTGGCCCGGGCGGTGGCCCCCTTCCTCGACGCCGCCATCGCCGCGGGGGCGGCGCCGGGCCGGGCGCTGTTCGCCGCCAACCGGGATCTCCCGCTGCCGACGGACGAGGTCGAGGCGCTGTGGCAGCGGTGCACCGCACTGCGGGAGCACCGGGGCGACGGCCACGTGGCCGCCCTCACCGCCGCCGGCGTCGACGGCCTTGAGGCGCACGTGCTGATCGCGCTGGAGCAGGGGGCCGACCCCGAGGACCTCCAGCGCACCCGGGGCTGGAGCGCCGACGACTGGGCGGCCGCGGTCGACCGCCTCCGCCACCGCGACCTGGTCGACGAGGGAGGCTCGCTCACCGACGCCGGCCTCGACCTGCGCCGCTCCGTCGAGCACACCACCGATCACCTGGCGGCCGCACCGTGGCTGGCCCTCGACGAGATGGAGCGCACCCGGGTGGTGGAGCTGCTCACCCCGGTGGCCAGCGCCGTGTCCCGGGGCGGCGTACTCCGGTACCCGAACCCGATCGGCCTCCCGCCGCTACCTGCCTGACCCTCTGACCGGCCGACCGTCAGGGCGTGGTGGTCGTGGTGGTTGCGCCGGCCTGCGCGGCGGCGAGGTTCGCCTCCAGGTCCATCTGCTGGATGATGGCGGCGGCGTCGGCGGCCGGGTCGTGGTCCTTGAAGTCCTGCAGGTACCGGGCGGCGTCGTCGTAGCGGCCGTTGCGGTAGGCGACGATGGCCCGGAAGGCCCGGGCGTAGCTGTAGTTCGGGTCGCTCTCCACGGCGTCGTCCAAGCGCACCGCGGCCAGGGCCTTGGCGGTGAGCTGCTCCGTCTCGTCGAAGTTGTCGGCGCTGAGCGAGAGCTGCCACGCCGACCAGGTGAGGGCCACGACGTTCTTCGGATCGTCCTTGAGGATGCCCTCGAAGCAGTCCGAGGCGCCCTGCGGGTCGGTCTGCATCTTGGGGATGCACGCGTTGGCCTTCTGGGTGCTGGTCTGCTCCACCGAGATGCCGCCCGAGGACGACTCGCCGGCCTTGCGGGCACCCAGCGCCCCGGCCACCACCACGCCCGACACGATGGCGAACACGGCGACGCCGCCCACCCAGGCCAGCGTGCGGCCGAGGTTGCGGGGGCGGCGGGCATCGTCGAAGGCGGCCCGCTGCTCGTCGAGGGCCCGCAGCACGTCGGCGGCGCGGGCCGTGTAGTCGTCGCGGAGGGTCTGGTAGTCGTCGTCCTCGAGGTCGCCGGCGTCGTGCTCCCGATCCAGGTCGGCCAGCGAGCGCAGCAGGAAGTCGCGCTGCTCCTCCAGGGCGGCCAGCTCGTCGGGATCGAGGGCGGACCGCCGGGAGGCGCGCTTCTTGGGCGCAGCAGGCGCGGTCACACCGGCTCCTCGACCGGATCCGCCGGATCGGCGTCGGCGGGAGCACCGGGGTCGTCGTCGAGGGCGCGGGCCACGAGGTCGCGGTCCTCCTGGGTGACGGCCCGACCGCCGGGGCGGTAGTCCCGGAAGCGGTACACGAGCCCGGCGAGGGCGGCGATGACCATGATGACCGGCAGCGCCCACACCAGGGTCCCGAAGCCGCTGCCCGACGGGTCGAGCAGGATCTCCCGGGAGTAGCGGGAGGCCACGAAGTCACGGATCTGCTCGTCGGAGTCGCCGGCCTCGATGCGCTCCTTGATGAGCTGGCGCACGCCCTGCGAGGACGGGGTGTCCGACGACGCCACCGACTGGCTCTTGCAGGAGGGGCAGCGGATGGTCTCCGCCAGGTTCTGGGCCCGCTCCTCGGGGGTTGGCTCGGACCGGGCGAAGGTGCCGATGGCCAGCGCCACCACCACGACGACCGCCATGGCGATCCACGGCGCCCAGGCCCGGAGGCCCCCCTTGTCCGGCGCGCTCACGAGCCCGTCCCCGAGCCATCGGAGCCCGAGCCGTCCGAGCTGCCGGAGGTGGCCTGCGCCTCGTACTGGGCGATGAGGTCCTCGATGTCGGAGGCCACCACGCCGCCCTGGAACCGTTCGACCACCACGCCCGTGGGCGACACCAGGAACGACTCCGGCACCTTGGCAACGCCCCAGTCCAGTGCGGTGCGGCCGTTGTCGGAGTCCAGGACCGTCCAGTCGCCGCCCTTGTCCTGGAAGAACTGCTCGACGGCGGCCGCCTTGTCGCCGTAGACGACGCTGACCACCTCGAGGTTGCCGGACTCCTCGCCGTCCTTGGCCAGCTTCCGCAGCTGCGGGTGCTCCTCGACGCAGGGGACGCACCAGGTGGCGAAGAAGTTCACCAGCAACCAGCGGTCGGTGGCGCCGATGTCGAACGAGTCGCCCTGGAGCGGCTTGCCGTTGAGCGCGGGCGCGGTCTTGCCCAGCAGCGGGCTGGCGGTGGACCGCTCCTCTGCGTTCTGGCGGGTGAGCAGCAGCACCACGAGCAGGGCCATGACCACGCCGACGGCGAGGGCGGCGTACATGACGGTCATGCGCCGGCTCCGACCGGGACCGGTTCGGGTTCGGGCTCCGGGTCCGGCGGGGGGCCGCCGGCGGCGATGGGGGCCGACACCGGATCGGTGGGGTTGCGGCGCTTGCCGGGGAAGGCGGCCAGCAGCGACCCGAACGCCATCACCGCTCCACCGGTCCAGAGCCACACGATGAGCGGCTGGTGCACGATGCGGATCTGCACGCTGCTGGCGTCACCGGACCCGCTGGGCGGGTTCAGCAGGGCGATGAGCAGGCTGTCGCGCGGCGTGTTCTTCACCGTCGGCTTGCCGATCTGCTGGTTGCCGTTGGGGAACTGCTGGATGCCCGGCTCGTAGACCTTGCCGTCGATGCTGAGCCGGGCGCTGATCTGCGTGCGGGCGGCCGTGGACCGGTCGACCGGGCCGAGGTAGGTGATGTCGTGGCCGGCCATGGTGATGGTGGACGGGCACCCCTCCTTGGCGGTGACGCACATCCGGGCCTCGCGCTCGGACTGGTAGGCGTTGGAGGCGGTGAAGGCGACGGCCAGCATGATGACGCCGAGGTGGACGATCATGCCGCCGTTGGTGCGCCCGAGCAGGCCGCGCACGCCCTGG
>CALANQ010000461.1 GCA_937926025.1 uncultured Acidimicrobiales bacterium | reverse complement strand
CCGTCGGCACCGCCGTCATCTACCTGGTGGGCGGGCGGTTCGTCATCAACGGGTCCATCGAGATCGGCACGCTCGTCGCCCTCGGCATCTACGTGGTGCAGATCTACTCGCCGCTCACCAGCCTCACCAACGCCCGGGTCGACCTGATGACCGCGTTCGTGTCGTTCGACCGGGTGTTCGAGGTGCTCGACACGCCCAACCCCATCACCGACAAGCCCGACGCCGTCGACCTCACCGCCCCCGTCGGCATCATCGACCTGGACCACGTCACCTTCGCCTACCCGTCCGGTGCCGACGCCTCGGTCGCCTCCCTGGAAAGCGCCGCCCAGCTGGCCGCACCCGACATCGGCGCCGGCCCGGTGCTGCACGACCTCACCGTCCACATCGACCAGGGCGAGCTGGTGGCGCTGGTCGGGCCGTCGGGCGCCGGCAAGACCACCCTCAGCCAGCTCATCCCCCGGCTCTACGACGTCACCGACGGCGCGGTGCGGCTCGACGGCATCGACGTGCGCGACCTCACCCAGCGCTCCCTGCGCCAGGCCATCGGCGTGGTCAGCCAGGACCCGCACCTGTTCCACGAGTCCGTCGCCGACAACCTCCGCTACGCCAAGCCCGATGCCACCGACGCGGAGCTCGTCTCCGCCGCCCGGGCCGCCCGCATCCACGACGTCATCGCCGCCCTCCCCGATGGCTACGCCACCGTGGTCGGCGAGCGCGGCCACCGGCTCTCGGGCGGCGAGAAGCAGCGGCTGGCCATCGCCCGCATGCTGCTCAAGGACCCGGCCGTCGTCATCCTCGACGAGGCCACCTCCAACCTCGACAGCGAGAACGAGGCCGCCGTGCAGGACGCCCTCGCCGAGGCGCTCCGCGGCCGCACGTCCATCGTCATCGCCCACCGACTGTCCACCATCGTCGACGCCGACCGCATCCTGGTCCTGGACCGAGGCCGCCTCGTGCAGCAGGGCCGCCACGTCGAGCTGGTCGACGCCCCCGGCATCTACGCCGACCTCTACCGCACCCTGGTCCGCGCCGAGGTCTGACCCGCCCCCACCCGCTCGTTCGGGTCACCGGTGAGGCCACACCAACCATCCGTGACCCGAACGCCGCCGCCCCGCACGATCGGGTCACCGATGAGGGCACAGCAACCATTCGTGACCCGAACGCCGCCGCCCCGCACGATCGGGTCACCGATGAGGCCACAGCAACCATTCGTGACCCGAACCCTGGCCGCCCCCGCACGATCGGGTCACCGATGAGGCCACAGCAACCATTCGTGACCTGATCGGAGCGGCGATGATGGGGGCGTGCTGGGCGAGGCGGCCATCGACGAGACGGACTGGAGCCGTTGCTTCCACGCCTACACCGTGGCGACCGACACCCCGGGCGCCCTCCGCCTGCTGATCCCGTCCGCCGGCCGACCACCATCGGAGCGCGAGGTCGACGAAGCCCTCCACCACCTCGAGGTCGCCGTGCTCCACCAGGGCACGATCTACCCGGCCACCGCGCCGAGCATCCGGTTCCTGATCGGCATGGTCGACGAACCCACGTGGCGAGCGGAGTACCGCGACGGCACGATCCTCGGGACCATGCTCGGGTTCATCGGCGAGGCCGGCGAGAGCCTGTCACAGCGGCCGGCGGACGAGACCGATCCGCCTCCGCTGGACCCGATCGTCGTCGCACGCCACTTCGAACGCCGTGCGACGGGCGCGCCCGGTCGCGACGACGACCCAGGCGTCGGCCACGCGCTCATGGTCCAGGGTCGAGCCGACCTCGATGCCGCCTCGGGAGAGGTGACCGCAGCGCTGGTGCCGTTCGTGACCGACCATGACCCGCAGATCCGTCGGACGGCGCTCGCCGCCGTCGGCTGGTGGGGTGCCCGGCCCGCCGCCGGCGAGCGACGGGGCGAGGTCATCGACGCGGTGACGCAGGCAGCGCACGGGACCGACCGCGATGAACGGGCCAACGCCGTCCTTGCGCTCGCCGGGCTCGGCGGTGACACCACCGCCTGGCTCGATGATGGCGATCCGGCCATCCGCGCCTGCGCCGCGCTCGACCTGCCGCACGACCCGCGCGCCACCGAGGAGCTCGTGGAGGCGCTCCTCCGGCCGACCGAGGTCGACGCGTGGTTCGTGGAGCGCCCCGCCCGGTTCTGGGGCCACGTCCGCTTCGACCTGCTCGCGTCGCTCCTGGCGCGCGGCCTGCCGTTCGAGCGGATCCTGCCGGCCGCGCTGGCGCTGGTCGGCCCCGACGTGCTGGTGAGCGGCGACAACGATTGGGGACCGCTCCTGCGAGCGGCGTTCCCCGACGTCGTCTTCGAGCCGGGCGTGCGGCCACCGGCGCCGACCGACCTGACCAACGCGCAACGGGCCTTCCTCCAGGCGCTCGTCGACCGAGACGACGTCTGGCGTCCCCGCGACGGCAACGCGCGCCTCAACCGGATGCGGGTCGGGCTC